>DASRZC010000015.1:0-50487 GCA_035686785.1 Kapaibacterium sp. (SeqCode) | reverse complement strand
TCACCGGGAAGCAGGCGCTTCCCGGCACACAAGCAGGTAGCCCCGGCATGATAGTGGCCGGGACCGGCGTGCGCGGATTTTTTTAAGAGCCAGAGGCCCGGAGGGATACCGGCGGTTCCCGTAGCCGAATGCTGAATATGCGGCATTCTATTCCTTCACGAATTTCGCGCGAGAGTGCCCATCGCTCACGTAATAAATTCCCGCAGGAAGCATGGAAATATCGAGCTTTCCATTCTGCAATGGACAAGCGTGCGCTCGGCCCAGGGCATCGAGAATGGAAACCTTACCAGAAAATCCTTCCACATTCAACATATCTCGCGCTGGATTTGGGTAAGGCTGAAGCCAACGATATTGAGATATTGGCCCGCCCGGAAGCTCCGAAACGGAACTCTGAAGTGCGGGAACCCTGAATGTCCGGCTGGCAACGTTGCTCTTGTTGTCCGCGCTGAAAGCCTGAACATAGAGCCAATATTGAGAAAGAGAATATATCAGGTTGGGTACCGTATCGAAGCCAGATAAATGGTAGGATGTTGTCTGAATATTGGTATCCTTAAATAGTATACGATTATTCTGGTCCTCTACCCAAAGTGCATACCGGGTAGCACCCGGAACCGGATCCCAGGTAACAGTAAAATTAGAATCGATGGAAAGGTTACCCACACCGATAGGTTGAGGATAGGTAATGTTCGGCAGGTCGAGTAATCCGTTCGGTCTATAAATGAACACCTCGCCACCAGCAGTGGCAATCATCGCTTTTGTTTTGCTGGGAAAAGCAACGTCCACCAAATTTGGGAACTCGCCGTCGGTGATGTCAGATGTCTCTCGGACCCAGTTAGTGCCTGCGTCCGTGGTGCGAAGTATGAGGCCGTCGGGCCCGACCGCAATGCCATCGAGCGAGTCGGCGAAGGCTATACTTCGCAGCCCGACAAGTTCCGGCAACCGTTGGCTGTAAATATTAAACCATGTTAGCCCGCCATCGGTGGTCTTGTCGATCATGGCTGTTTCATCATAAGAAGTTGCGTCCATAATAAAGCCCGCTGCATACCCAACTGATGGCGATGTGAACGCAAATTTCTGAATGTTATCAGAAGTCTGGAACCCCTGGCTCCATGTTACTCCGAGATCGGTCGAGCGATAAATCTTGCTTGGATAATTCGCCCAGGCATACGACGAATCGATCTCAGCAACGACCAGAATATTAGGGCCCGGATAGGCCGCGACCGGATTAACGAGGGAAAGTGCGAGATTAGCTATCACATAATGCCGGCCAACGGGGCATGAAATGGAGTTCCAGGAAGCGCCGCCATCCGATGATAAGAGATAATGGTCTCCACCCACAGGAATGAAAATATGATTGCTATCGAGTGCGGCAATCGCGCCGATGGGATTATGCGGCTTCAGGGTATCAGGGGAACCGATCGCCGAATCGCTCCAAGTGGCGCCGCCATCCGTTGAACGCACGATAACGCCCACCGCGATCGCCTGAAGGTATATGTTGCCGTTTTGATCCACCCGTTTCGTTTCAAGCTGATCGTCGCAGCCCAAAATAATTAAACTTTTCGAAGGATGTACGAGCCCCAGGATACCGTGGGTGATGCGGGGACTATCGACGAAGATAGACTTCCAGGACGTGCCATAATCGTGGGTTATCGCCGGATCGAATCCGCTGCTTGTGAATACGTAATCATCCGTGTCGCTCGCGGCAATAGCCAACCCACCGTTAAATACGTATTTGTGTTCCCAAAAAGACTGCGCTGTAGCCGTGTCGAGGTTCACACCCAAAGCCATGAGGCTGGCCAGGAGAATGAGAAGACTTTGAATTCTATGAGCTAAAAGTTCCACATTAGTTCCTTTTCGTTTGTTAAGTTCGAAAAGCTTACTTTCGGAAAGCATTCACCTCCGAATTAGTGCCGGGGATGACTACTCAATTTCTACTCATTTTCTTCGGGCAACGCAACCAAATCGAAAACACAAGCTCCGGGAACCGTGCCCTCCATTCCGCATTCGAAGAATTCATTCGATTTTTTCTATCGACCGGCGAAGAATTAACTCTTCCGGCATGGACTCGCTATCGTGCAGAATGCGCTGGTGTTCGGCAAATCCATGCTTGAAATAAAAAGCTCGCGTTCGTTCGTAAGGCTCATATTCCACCGAATCGCCGAGCGTGCTTACTCGCAGCTCGATGGCGTTCGCTCCGCGAAGTTCGTCGATCGTCCAGTTCAAAAGCTTGGTTCCGATACCCATCCGGTGCATCGTTCGGTCCACACCCATCCAGCCAATATGCGCGATGCCCTGATCGGAATAGAACAGAATAAATCCAACAATGCGGCTGCCCACTTCGGCAACGAAGCCGTTTTGGAAATGGATGTCGCGTGAGATCATCTCTTGGCCTTCGGGGCTAAACCATCCCTCTAACGAAGCGGCCAGCGATTGAACCCTTTCGAAATCCTGGGCCTCAATTTCGCGTATCGAAACGATCATTCGGGAACTTTCTGCGTAAAAAATCAGTGTAATCAGCTTAAATCAGCGTAATCCTGGTTTATTCGCCGATAATCTTAATCAGCACGCGCTTTCGTCGCTTGCCATCGAACTCACCATAAAAGATTTGTTCCCATGGGCCGAAATCGAGCTTGCCATTCGTAATTGCGACGACGGCTTCGCGGCCCATGACTTGCCGCTTTAAGTGCGCATCGGCATTATCCTCGCCGGTCTTGTTGTGATCGTATTGCGAGATCGGCGCGTGCGGCGCAAGGCGTTCGAGCCAGCGCTCGAAATCCTTATGCAGGCCGCGCTCGTCATCGTTGATGAAGATGCTCGCCGTGATGTGCATGGGATTGACGAGAACCATCCCTTCTTTCACGCCGCTCTCATCAATGGCTTGCTGCACTTCGCGTGAGATATTGACGTAACCCCATTCGGTCGGCAGGTGCATCCAGAGTTCTTTACGGTAGGATTTCATGGAGATTATGAATTACGAATCGCGCTGGTAACATTCAACGCCTCTTTTGTTTCCTTCACATCGTGGGTCCGAATAATTTTCGCGCCATGCTGCACACCATAACACGCGGCGGCGATGCCGCCGATCATGCGATCTTTTGGCGGAGGATCGTTGCCCATGGCTTTGCCGATGCTACTCTTTCGAGAAACACCAATGACCAAAGGGACGGCAAGAGACAAAAATTCTTGGTGATGTTTCAATAATTTCAGATTATCGGCATAGCCTTTTGCGAAACCTATTCCAACATCGGCCAGAATTTCCATCACGCCTGCAGCGCGCGCGGATTGGATTCGATCTTCGAGATACGCATACACATCGCGCACCACATCTTCATGCTCGTAATCCTCGATGCGGATCTTTTGAAAACGCGGGCCATGACCGTGCATCAACACGATCGGAGCGTTATGTTTCGCGGCGGTCGCAAACATGTTTTTGTCATTCGTTCCCGCGCTCACATCGTTGATGATATTCGCTCCGGACTGAAGCGCGGCATTGGCGATATCAGCCTTTTGCGTATCGATCGAGATCAGCACATCATGATTCCGAGACCGTATTTCCCCAATCACCGGAATCACGCGGCGCAATTCTTCCACACGGGAGACGCGCTTCGCGCCAGTGCCATAGGCGCTGCCGGCCGGACGTGTCGATTCGCCGCCGATGTCGATAATCTCCGCGCCATCTCGAACCATTTGGAGCGCATGTTCCATCGCGCGTTCGATAGACACAAAATCGCCGCCATCGCTGAACGAATCCGGCGTGACATTAAGAATGCCCATGAGGATGGGACCGGGGCGCGAAAGAAGATCGGCGAGAGAACGCATCGGACCTGGATTACACGGATGATGCGGATTACGCGGATTGATTAAAAAAAGAAATCAATTTCAGTACGTGGAAGTGAATCCGCAAATCTTAAAATCCCATCCTGAGAATCCGCATCATCCGCGTAATCGTGGTTCTGGTCAGGCTTTCTTCGCTGCCGTTTTCGGGGCGCGGCGCGTGGACTTCGCGGTGGCGATTGCTTCCTTCGCCTTACGTTTCACGCGCTCCACGGATTTCTTATGCTTCTTGTTAACTTTTTTTGCTTTTTTGTTCATCTTGTAATTCTAAAATCTTATTCTATTACGGTTAGCACTTTAGCACCCAGCACTTTTTAAGGAGTGGGGTTATCGTTTGGGCCGGGCTTTTTGTTCCAGGTCACGATATAGCCATCGTTGCGAATGAGCGTTTGGACCGTCTCGAATTCCTTTACTTTTGGAATGAGTTGCGCCAGGAATTTATGCAGCATCAAGAGCCGCTCATTCTCGCTCGTTACGGAAAGTAACGCCTGCCGTTGCGGCGCTTCGAGGCCGGATTTTTGCGCGATCTTGAACGATGGGAACCGGCCTTCCGCATTCCACATCGCTTCATCGAGCGGATCGATCGTCCCCTTGTATGCGATCTCCGTAAGCTCGTTGAAGAGATTGATCGTCTCGCCCGCGAGCTTTGCATCCCGTTCTTCCGGCTCGTCGTCCAACCAGCGGACCGTCGCATAGGAAAGCTGATCGGGGCCGCCCTGCTCGAATTCGAGCACTTCATAGCGCCGCTCGCCCTCGGTAACGATATCGATCTCGCCATCGGGATGGCGCTCGAGTACTTCGACGACGCGGGCCGAGCATCCGACGGCGTGAAGTTTATCTTCCTCGACGTAGTTGATGCCGAAGGGCGAGTGCTCTTTCACCGACTCGTCGATGAGCCGTTTATAACGATCTTCGAAAATATGCAGCGGAATGCGGCTCTCCGGAAAGAGCACGACCCCGAGGGGAAAAACAGGAATGCGAGTATGATTATTCATCGAACCAGAACCTGGATTACGCGGATTGGATGGATTTTCAGGATTACTATTCAATGCCTAAGATTATTTTCTTCAAAATAAATCCATCAAATCCTTGTAATCGTGGGTCAGGAATCCTGCCAAAGTTCATACCATGCCATTTGAATGGCTTCGAGCTTCGCTTCATTCGAAGCATGAGGATCATCCTCGAATTCCGGGAGCTCCCCAATCCAATTTCGCAGATCGGTAAACCGCACCGCGAGCGGATCGACCCCTGGATGCGCCGCCTGAAGCGCCTCGGCTATATCTTCAATATCCGACCATGTCATGTATCAAGACCCTTTTCGTAATTCGTAATCAATGAGCGCCATCATGAAATAACTTTGCGATCGCCGGATTGAGCTGTGGAATCTCCACGATGTAATCCGCATCGTCCCGGATTTTACATTGGCATCCTAAGCGCGATTCCAGCGCAAGCCCTTCGGCCTCGTCCAATTGATCGGCCTCGTCATCTTCCATTTCCGGCAATAGTTCCATTCCCTGCTTCACCTTTACATGGCAGGTGGAGCACGCACAGACGCCGCCGCAGTTATGCTGCAGATCGATATTATGCGCGAGCGCGACATCTAAGAAGCTCTCGCCGAGGAGAGCTTCGCAGGTGACGCCCATGGGTAGGAAGGTAACCGTTGCCACTGTAAGTGCTGAGTGCTGAGTGCTAAGTACGTCGTTAATTTCATAACTAAGCACGTAGCACTCAGCACTTTTATCGAGCAATATATTTCAAGAATCGCTCGTTGACACGCGCCCAATGCAGGCCATTGATAAAATTATCGATGTACGCCGCGCGCTTGGGGCCGTCCTTGTGATAATAGGCATGCTCGAACACATCGCACGCGATGAGCGGCACCGCGCCCCAGACCGCGCCATGATGATGCTCATCGACGAGCACGTTCTTTAGCTGACCGGAGCCGAGCGTATCGAACACGAGCAAACCCCAGCCGGAGAGCTTCGCGGCGAGCGCCGTGGCTTTGAAGTCCGTCTTCCATTCTTCGAACGATCCGAAATCGCGGATGATCTGCTCGTGAATATCTACTCCGAAGGCGGGGTCGCCATCGCCGCCCAGGCACTCCCAATAGACATCGTGGAGAATGTTGCCGGAATGATTCCATGTCCAGCGGCGCTTGAGTTCGCCAATAAGCGAATAATTCCCGTTCGCCTTCGCCGGATCGGCGTCCAAGAGCGATTTCTCGATCTCGTTCAGCTTATCGACGTAGCCTTTGTGGTGCGTGTTGTAATGCCAGTCGCTGGTTTCAGCGTCCATGACTTTCGCAAGCAATGTTTTTGCTTGATCGTCGGAATACGGACGCTTCTTGAGTGTGAATTCGGTTGCTTTCATGTGAGTTAAAAGGATAAATGATGAAAAATTCGTAGCCGTGACCTTCAGGTCACGGTCGCGAAGCAATACTACACCGTGACCTAAAGGTCACGGCTACAAAATCATGCGTCATACTTGCTCAACTGTTTTTCCTTCGAGCGCTTCGGCGACGCTCGCATTCATAATTTCATGCGCGAGCGGCTCGGTGGCGCGTTCGAGTGTTGCTTGTTGCGCGGTGATGGCCGCGGCGTCCTCGCCATTCACGACGCGACGGAGCGCATAGAGCGCGTCGATCACATCCGCGACGTTGATCGTCTTTAGCTTTGCCGCCGAAATCGCAAGTTGGCCGCGCCGAAGCTGGCCCAAAACTTTTTCGGTCGCGGCAAGGATGCGCTGAGCTTCCGTTTTTGCTTCGACCAATCGGCGCGCGGCAATGTCCGCCGGCGCGTGCTCGACCGATTCGCGCAGCATCCGGCTAATCTCTTCTTCCGACAAGCCATACGACGGCTTCACTTCTACTTGCTGCTCGGTGCCTGTGTGCGTTTCGCGCGCGCGAACTTGCAGAATGCCATCGGCATCGATCAAAAACGTTACATCGACTTTCGCAGCGCCCGCTGACATCGGTGGAATTCCTTTTAGCGTAAAGGATGCCAAATGGCGATTATCTTTTACGAAATCACGCTCGCCCTGAAAAACATTGATCTCCACTCCAGTCTGGTTATCGACGAACGTGGTATAGGTCTCCGATACTTTTGCCGGTATCGTTGTATTGCGCGGAATGATCGTGCTCATCATGCCGCCCATCGTTTCGATGCCGAGCGAAAGCGGCGTGACATCGAGCAGCAAAATATCTTTCGTCGATCCCGCGAGAATATCGGCCTGGATCGCGGCGCCGAGCGCGACCGTCTCATCGGGATTTAATTCATCGTGCGGCTTGCGCTGGAAAATTTCTTTCACGAGCGCTTTTACCATCGGCATTCTTGTGGCGCCACCGACGAGCACGACTTCCTCGATCTCGTCCGCGCGTAGCTTCGCGTCGCGCAACGCATCCTCGCACGGTTTGCGCGTTCGCTCGACGATGCTCTTTGCAATGCGTTCGAATTCCTGATACGTTAAATTCCTGCGGTAGGCAATTCCGGATTCCGGCAGGTCAATCTCGACCAATACATGCTGCTGCCCAGAGAGCGCGATCTTTACCTGCTCCGCAATGCGCCGGATTTTCTGCAATTGCTCCGGCGTCGGCGCAAAGGTGGGCGTCATGTATTGGACTTGCGTGATGAATAGCTCCATCAACCGCCGGTCGATGTCATCGCCGCCTAAATAGGTATCGCCGTTTGTCGAAAGAACTTCGAAGATGCCATTCGTAATTTTAAGGATCGAAATATCGAACGTTCCGCCGCCCAAATCATAGACGGCAACAATTCCCTCTTTCGTTTTATCGAGTCCATACGCAAGCGCGGCGGCCGTCGGTTCGCTGATTATACGGAGCACGTCTAAGCCAGCAAGACGCCCAGCATCTTTCGTTGCATGGCGCTGCGAATCGTTGAAATAAGCGGGGACGGTAATGACGGCACGCGTCACAGGCTCGTTAAAAAAATTCTCGGCTCGGCACTTTAATTCGGCGAGCACATAACTCGAAAGTTCGATTGGGGTGAAAAGCTTTTGTCCGATCTGAATGCGCACCAGACCTTCATCCGCGGGCACGAGGCGGTAGCCCAGCATCGCGGATTCCTTCTTCACATCCTGATACGATTTTCCCATCAGGCGCTTGACGGAATAGACCGTGTGCTGCGCATCCTGCATCGAGCGTTCGCGCGCCTTTTCGCCGACGGCAACGACATCGCCACGATCGTTCAGCGTTACGACGGAAGGCACGAGCCGGCCGTCCGGCGCCTCGATTATTTTCGCAACCCCGTGATCGACATAAGCCACGAGCGAATTCGTCGTTCCGAGATCGATCCCGACGACGCGGCCCGCATGGCCGTTATTCTGTCCTGGCAATTGAATATTAAGCGGCATGGGCAATAATAGTCCCGAAGGGACGATAGGCAATAGCCGTGGGCGTCAGCCCACGGTAAAAAGATGATTTCGAAACCAGTCCCGAAGGGACGGCAGAAATTCTTTCGTCCCTTCGGGACTCTGATGCGCGGACGCTTGCGTACCGGGGACTTACGTCCCCGGCTATTTCATTTCGTCCCTTCGGGACTGGATTCATTGCAAATATCCTTTTCAATATAACTCTGGAAATAATCTTCGCTCCGCGCACTCGATGGCGATGTGAATGATCTTAATATGCAGTTCCTGAATCCGATCGCTTGTCGCACCGGGAACGATAATCGGAATATCGCAGAGCGCTTTCATCGCGCCGCCGTTCTTGCCGAGCAATCCGACGACCTTCATCCCTTTTCGCTTCGCGGCTTCCGCGGCAAGAATCAAATTCTTACTATTTCCGGAAGTCGTAATTGCGAGGAATACATCATCCTTTTCCCCAAACGCTTCGACCATCCGTTCGAAAACATGCTCGAAGCCATAGTCATTCGCGGTGCAAGTAATGTGTGAAGGATCGGAGAACGCGAGCGCGGGCATCGGCTTGCGGTCCTTGCGGTAGCGGCCGGTCCACTCCTCAGCGAAGTGCATGGCATCACAATGGCTGCCGCCGTTGCCGGCGGAATAAACTTTATGCCCGCCCTCGAATGTCTCGACCAAGAGTTCCGCAAACTGCTGAATATTCGCGAGCGTCTTCTCATTCGAAAGAAGCTCATCAAGCGCGCTTTTCGCGGTGGTTAAAAATCCTTTGATCTCGTTCTGCATTAGGAATTCTTGGTGGTGCGGAAGGAGGAAAGAATACGCGGAAGAATAGCAGTAATTGCCTCACGATATTGTGGCTCGAAACTAATTACAATTTCGTAAACCCTTCCTGACGCTACAAAGCCATGTGCATAATTAATCAAGACAGACCGCGGGCCCAAGCCCTCTTCTCGAAAGTATTCGTGATTGCCAAAGGAGCGTGGCTCAGTCCAAACCGTGAAGAAATTCTTAGAAACATGTTTTGATAGCACAGAATCTTTTGTTCGCTTCAATTCATCGGATAGTGCCTTATACAATTGCTTCGGATTATCATTCTCCCAAATTGTAATAAAAAAGCGTCCTATGCTGTCATTCGAAGGCTTGAATTCAGCGCTTGCGGCAAGCGGACCGGACTCCAGAAGGGAGTCGTGGTATCGCGTGAAAAAATCAGGGAGCGAAACGCGGAGTGCGTGAAAATTGAATGTGTCAATGACGTAATTGGGCCATTCCCGCGACGACGACGCTTTCAGCTCGCTTGGGAATTGATCGATGCGCGATTGTAATTCGGATAGATCCTGCATAGATTGGGCGTGGGAGATCTGCGCTCGAAAGGTCGCCGTAATAATTAATATTATAAGAATGGCCTTCATCTTAATGCTGAATAAACGCCGGCTTGCCGTGCCGAGCGGCGGTGACGGAAATGCGGAGCGTTTCGAGATAGGCGCGCTCGCTGATTAGCTGTGCCATGCGTCCTAATTCCTCTTTTTCCGAGTTCGAAAGTTGCGCGGCATCGTTCGAATGCATAGAGGTGTCCCACTTTTTAGCAATGCTGTCGCGCTCTTCGTCGATCGCTTCGCGCTGGCCTTCCAATTCTTCTACGATCGCTAAGAGTTCATTCATCGCATCCTGCTTTGCTTCGCGGTCCTTGGCATTTTCGAACTCGGCGATCTTTTCCTGCGCTTCCATCACGGTCATTAGCAATCCCGGAGGAACGCTTTTTTGATCGGAGATGGGAAAGCCGTAAAGTTCCACAAGGTGCTTCGCGCGCGGGATCGGCTCGCGCAAGGCGCGATAGGCCGCGTTGATGTCGCTCGATTCGGCGAGCGCCTGCTCGCGCCGCTCAGTCTCCGCCGAAACGTGCCGGTCGGGATGCGACTGCGATTGCAACTCGTGAAATCGCTTTTCGAGCCGGTCGCGGTCCACGTTAAACGTGCGGTCGATACCGAAGGTGAGGAAGTGATCGGTCATGTAAGCGAACTCCCCCGCCTTTTCAAGGCGGGGGGCGGGGGGTGGTTGTACGTGCCTCCGAAAAAACCACCCCCTGCCCCCTCCTTGAAAAGGAGGGGGTTCTTATTAATTACGCTCCGAACGAGCTTCCGCAGCCGCAGGTCTTCGTTGCGTTCGGGTTGTTGAACACAAAGCCGCGGCCATTCAAGCCATCGGTGAAATCGAGTTGCGTACCCGAAAGATAAAAGAGCGATTTCGGATCGACGAAGATGCGAACGCCTTCCTTCACGATGAGCTTGTCGCTTTCGCGCTGTTCGGCATCGAATCCGAGCGAATACGAAAGTCCCGAACAACCGCCGCCCTTCACGCCGACGCGCAGGCCGTAGGTCTCCGGAATCTTGTTCGCTTCCATGATTTTTCGCACCTCGCTCACGGCCTTCTCCGAGAGCGTGATCTCGTTTTCGAGATCGGTAAACGCTTGCTCGACGGTCGTTTCTTCTAACGAGGGCATTTCCATTACTTCTGACATTATTTAGTCTCCTCTAAAAAAATTGTAGCCGTGACCTTTAGGTCACGGTGTGTTTTCCAGTTTGTCGCTCTTCGCGACCGTGACCTAAAGGTCACGGCTACGCGGCAACTGCTTCGGATGGTACCGCCGCACGTTTCTTCTTAAAATCTTCGATCGCGGCTTTGATCGCATCCTCGGCCAAAACCGAACAATGAATCTTCACCGGGGGCAGGTTCAGTTCCTGCACGATCGTCGTGTTCTTGATCGCGTAAGCCTCATCGACCGTTTTGCCTTTGATCATTTCGGTCGCGAAGGAGCTGGATGCGATCGCGCTCCCGCAGCCGAAGGTCTTGAACTTCGCGTCCTCGATCACGCCCGTTGTGGGATTGATCTTGAGCTGCAAGCGCATGACGTCCCCGCACTCGGGCGCGCCGACCAAGCCGGTGCCGACGTTCGCGTCCTTCGGATCCAGCGTGCCGACGTTACGCGGGTGCTGGTAATGATCGATTACTTTGTCTGAGTATGCCATAATTTGTGTACTCCTTAAAAACCTTTCGTCCCTTCGGGACTTCAAAAAAATCTTTCCTATCCCTCCCGGTGACTCACGTCACCGGCTATTTCATTTCGTCCCTTCGGGACTAATTCTTTTTCATCCACGGTGGCGGCGCGATCTTCGGCTTCTCCGGTAGATGCTTCTCCACCCTCGGTTTCGGCTTATTATCCGTTCCCGCCTGCGGATCGGTGTGCGGTTCTTCCGGCGCGCCGCTAATGTGCCCACGTTCCGCATTCGCCGGCGCCGCGATTGGAAGCGTCAGCTCCGCGATTCGATTTCCATCGGCGCTTACGTCTCCGCCTTTTAGCTCGCCGACTTCATCCATGAAATTTGGATCGGCTGCCGTTCCTCCCGTCGCCTCGTCGAGCGAAGCTTCCGCCTTGCCCGGCAGCGGCGCGCCGTGGATGGTGAGCATCGCGTAGGTCCCGTCCTTCGGCGTTGCCCACTCCGGACTGGAAAGCAGATAGGCTTGATTATTCACCTTCCGCAACAGCCCGCGCTCCGTATAAAGCTCTACGACATCCCGCGCCATTCGTTCCGCTTCCGGAATCGAAACCGGCTCGCGCTCCACGGTGTCGAAGTAATCGCGCACCGCATATTGGATGTCGCGAAAAAAAACATTCGACTTATGAAACACCGGCTTGCGCGTCCGCCGCATGAAACCGAGGAGCACTTCGGGGTTGCCGAAGAACTTTTCCACTGTTTCATGCTCCGTCATTCGCTTGCCTTTGTAGCCGTGACCTTTAGGTCACGGTGTGTTTCAAATTTTTGCGCTTCGCGACCGTGACTTAAAAGTCACGGCTACGAATTAGTGCGCAGCCCATTCGATCTTCTTAATATCGATTCCCGCTTTCGCCATCTCATAGAGGGGCGACATCTCGCGCAAATGCTTCACCGATTCCACCACGTTATTCACCGTGTAATCGCATTCTTCCTGCGTATTGAAGCGGCCGATCCCAAAACGAATGGACGTATGCGCCAAATCTTCTCCAACGCCGAGCGCCTTCAGCACGTAGCTCGGCTCCAGGCTCGCCGACGTACACGCGGAGCCGGACGAAACCGCAATATCCCGAATCCCCATCATCAGCGATTCGCCCTCGACGAACGCGAAGCTCACGTTGAGGTTGCCCGGCAGGCGCCATTCGGGTTTGTCGAGCGGGTCGGGGCCGTTGATATAAATCTCGTCAAGTTCGGCCTGAAAATCCATCCACATTTTGTCGCGCATCGACTGAATGCGCTTGGTGTCGCTCGCCATGTCCTCGATACAAATTTCGAGTGCCTTCGCAAGACCCACAATGCCCGGCACATTCAGCGTTCCCGAACGCATTCCACGCTCGTGGCCGCCGCCATCTATCTGTGCGGAAAGTTTTACGCGCGGATTCTTTTTCCGAACATACAGCGCTCCCACGCCCTTCGGTCCATAAATCTTATGCCCGGAAATGGACGCGAGATCGACATTCATCTTCTGCACATCGAACGGAACCTTGCCGATCGACTGCGTCGAATCGGTATGGAAAATCACGCCCTTTTCGTGACAAAGCTTTCCGATTGCTTCCAAATCCTGAATCACACCGATCTCGTTATTGGCGTGCATAATCGTGACGAGCACGGTCTTATCCGTCATCGCATCCCGAAGCATATCGAGATCGACGAAGCCTTCTTTTCCGACCTGCATGTAGGTCACATGGCTTCCCCGACGTTCAAGGGCCTTACAGGTGTCGAGCACGGCCTTGTGCTCGGTCGTGAGCGTGATGATATGATCGCCTTTCGAAGCATACATCTCGGCGATGCCTTTGATCGCAAGATTATCGGATTCGGTCGCGCCGCTCGTAAAAACAATTTCCTTCGGATCGGCGCCGATGGATCGCGCAATCGTTTCGCGCGCCCAATCGACCGCTTCCTCGGCCTTCCAGCCGAAGGAATGGTTGCGGCTCGCCGCGTTACCGAAATACTCGATAAAATACGGCTTCATCGCCTCGAAGACCCGCTCATCCATTTGGGTCGTGGCGTTGTTGTCTAAATAAATTGGCAGTTTAACCATTTTAAGTCCTTCTTGCTCCCCCTCCTAAAGAAGGAGGGGGTTGGTGGGTGGTGCATCCTTTAATAGGACCACCCCCTGGCCCCCTCCTTCTTTAGGAGGGGGAAAAATTTACAATAATTGTGCGATCGTCACCGAGTTGAGCACCTGCTCCACCTGCTCCTGCAGCTTGTGCATTGGCCCCTTGATGGTGCAGACGGCCTCGCGCGCGCAGCATTCGGTCTCGGAAGTGCATTCCGTAATCGAATTTTCCGTTTCGAGCGCATCGACCACGCGCGTGACCGAAATTTGCTGCGGCGCGAGCATCAGCCCGTAGCCGCCGCGCACACCCTGGTGCGAATAAACCATGCCGTCGCGCTTCAAATCCTGCATGATCTTCGCGAGTAGGTCATAGGAAATGCCGTTCTCATCGGCAATTTCGCGGGCGGTTAACACGGTCCCACGCTTTGCAAGTTGCTGCAAGGCGATAAGGCCATATTCCACCCGTTTTGAAAGCCGTAACATTTCCGTGATGTGGGAAACGCCATACCGGACTAAAAGAGTCCTATATGATTATAAAATTTTGTTCTCTCGGCACCGCCACGTTAACGGTGAAGTATTTATAACAATGAGCGTTGTTAGAGAATGCAGGCTTCGATAGGGAGCCATTGATGAAGTTATGAAAACATCGAGAGCAATACCACGAGCAAAGATTTTCCAGGGCGGCGTCTCAACCGTCCCGCTCCGAAGAATTCTCCTGGTTCTTTTTCTGATCATGATCGGCATGGATGGTTACCAAACATGGCGGATCGCTTTTGTCCGGCACGAGGCCGACTTTTCGGCTTACCTCGCCGGGGCGCATGGATTGCTGAATGGAACCAATCCTTACGCCCCAACCGCCGTCCCGCCTTACAATTCGATCGAGAATTACCGTCCTTTCATCTATCCACTATTCGTAGCCTGGTTGTGGATTCCGTTTGCATTGCTGCCGCCTCTCATAGCATCGTTTCTCTGGTATTTTATTTCGGTGATAATATTTTTCAAGGTACTTCGGCTGCTCGCTAAACTCCTGAAGTTAGACGACGAGCGGCCGCGGCTGCTATTCTACGGTTCTCTAACCATTCTGTTCGTTTCGGTCCTACAGTCGGACTTCATGTACGGGCAATGGAATCTCCTCGTGCTCCTGTTGCTGCTCCTTGGAGTGGAGTATCTCGAAAAGAGTCCGATCAAGTCGGCGTTGGGATTCGGAGCGGCCATTAGCGCGAAGCTCATGCCAATCGTATTGTTGCCAATCATTGCATTGAGGAGCATTCGGATTTCTATTATGAGTATAGTCTCGATTATAGTGTTTACGGTCGCTGTGCCGTTTCTGATTGCGGGACCTAAAATCTTCGAATATTACCAATACTGGTTTCACAGTACCATTTCCCACGAGATCACGCAAGGGGGGGATCATGGCTTTAGCACGTTTGACCTCGCAAGCGTTTTGGCTCAATTGACTGGAATGGCATATCCGACCACCCTCATGAGAGTGGTTTGTGGGCTGATGCTATTAGCCTTTCCGTTAATTCTGCTCAAGCGTGGAAGCCACCTTCCCGCCTTCTTCCTTGCGTTCCTGCTCCTTCCTCTAACGGCATCGCGGAGTGAACCGCACCATCTGATTATTCTTATGCCGGCCGTAGGACTCTTAGTTACCTACTTATTGAAGACAGAAGCGCGGGCTTGGAAATGGTTTGGGCTCTTGGCCCTGCAACTTACCATACTTTGGGGGTTCAATAAAGCGATCCCATTCGATACGGCAGGAATGCTCGTGCTATTTGGAATCGTATTTATCATGGGACTTCGAACGCCATCCGCACATCCATCTTCATTCCCCGACGCAGCGTTGGATGACAGAAGCATAGACCCTATAACCCCATCAGCGAAATCAGCGTAATCCCGGTTTAGAAGCCCATAATACTCAACTCCCGCATGATAGCCGATATTTCCGGGTGCTTCATTAGCTCTTCGTAGAGCCAGCTCGATTCTGTTTTTGTGGCGGCGAGATGCCGTTCCAGGTCCGCCTTATCGCGGCGCAACGCCGCTTCTCGGATGCCGAGGACGCGTTGTTCCTCCTCGGAAAAACGTGGCCCAAGCTTTTTTTCGAGCGAGCCGAACGCCCCGCTGACTCGCTCGGCGTGTTCCTGGTCCTTCTGCTCGTCGTGGTCTGAAAATACTTCCTGATCGCCCATGGGGAAAGTGCTAAGTGCTAAGTGCTGAGTTATCGAATCGCCGAATTATTTATCGCTCGATGATGAGTCGGCGCGTTTCGATGGCATCGCCGGCTTGAAGTTGAACAAAGTAAGTCCCGGTTGGGAGCCGGGTGCAATCTAAAATATAGCCGGAAGCGCCTGCTGGAAATTCCGTTGTATTTGGCGAAAGGACTGTTCTCCCGGTAACGTCCACTACCGTCCACTTAATTTGTCCACTCTCCGTCAGAGTAAATACAGCTTCGACTCGCCCCGCCGAAGGATTCGGAGAAAGTGTAAAAGCAAATTGTGCCGCGCTATTCGAGCCGACCGCGCTCGGTGAAGCCACGATGTGCGTCGTATAAACGCCGGACCCTTGCGTCGCAATCGCAACAAATCCGTCGGACTGCCGGGCATCGATATTTTCGACAATAGCGCGGCCAATTGTTTCCACGCCTTCCGGATTCCACGTTACATTCTGTCCAGAAATATCCGTTGCCGAAAACAGCCCAACGCTGGTGCCGCACAGATAGAGCGTTTCGCCCTGTTGATGCACAATCGTTACCCACCGCACGGACGGTCCATCGCCGGAGCCATCGGGATTCTGTTCCAGATTGCCACTTGCATCGTGCCATGTCACTCCGCCATCGTTCGAGGCAATAATGCTGATGACGTGATAATTCGAAAAGCAGACAACGATGCTATCCGCGTTCTGCGGATCGACCGCCACGCAGCAAATAAAAGCGTTCTTCGGAAAGATCGAGCCGGTAATTTCCTGCGGCGTGGGCGAAGCACCATCAGCATTATCCACGCGATAAAGATGCCCGTCGCTCGTGCCATAATACAGCCGGTGTGCCGGAACCGTGGACATCCCGAGCGCGGTGAAGAAGGAATTCGACGACAACGTACACCTTGTAAGTTGAACCCAGTTCTGATCTGTTGTTACGCCCTGATTATCCGAAATGGCGGCAAGATCGTTGTTGCGGAAAAGCAAATTGTTAGAGGCGAAATACATTTGGTCCGTATTTGCTGGATCGAGCATCCATGGTGTGACAAATTGCGCCAGTGGAGCGGAGGTGGGCATAATACCGGCGTAGCCTCGGTACGAATAATTCGAGCTAATCTTCCAGCGGCTGACATATCCATCCTGCGAGGACATATAGTATGCTGCTTTGTGATCGGCAATAGCGCAGTAGCAGCCATCGCCGCCATCCCACTGATACCATAAATTTGCGGAATCGTAGGATAGCCACGACCCCTGGTCCTGAAAGCCGCCGAGCACCGTACTATCGCCCGGCGTGGCATGATCGAGCGCCACATCATAGATGATGCTTGCCTGATCTTCGTAGTTATTGTTCTGCCACGTCACGGGATAGGTGGGATCGTCGTAGCCGAGAATATCATACGTCTGGTAGATCCCGCCATCGTTGGCATCGTATGCTTCCAAAGGATTCGAAGGCAAAAACTCGATCGCGTGGTTATCCGGATGATTATTCGTATATTCGGAGGTGCCATTGGAACCCGGATCGTATCCTCCGATCCAATCGATGTTCGTTCCAGAAGCGAATCCATCCGACGATCGGTAAAGGTTCGTGCCGCCGAAGAAGACCGTGTTGGGGTCCGTGGGATAGACCTTCAAAACAATGGTATAACCGCCATAGCATAAGATGCCATCGTTGTTGTTGCCACCGGTGTAGGTTGGAATATTTTGCGAGCGGTCATCCCATTGCCCGCCAGTACCGGCGCCGTTTCCCGAAAGGTAGGTATAAGCATAGAATGCCGGGACATCCCCAAAATCCGGATCGAAACCCCCGATATAGATCATGGATTCATCCGCCGGTGCTATGGCAATTCGCATCCGCCCGGTTCCGGCGGGCCAGGTGTCGGGTGAGATATTCGTCCAGTGGAACCCGTCCGTGGAGCGCCACACGCCGGCGGTCGTGGAGACATTGCCATCCGCCGTCTCGCCGCTTAAGAACGTGTACAAAATTCCCGAAGACGTAATAGCCACATCCGTCGCTTCGGAGATATGCGTCGGGTCGCCGAGAACATGCTGCCACGTTGTGCCGCCATTGTTCGAGCGCATAATTGCGCCATATCCTGCGGCATAGACGATGTCCGAATCGCGGCGTGAATTATCGACGACGATATTCCACACACCGTCAAATGTGCTGTCGAGAGTGACCGGCGTAGCATCGACAGTCGATGGAAGTACGTTCCAAGTAAGACCGTCATCAATGGATTTGTAAATCCCATTGCCAACATCCGGGCTATGCGGAATGGGATCGGTATTGATAGCGCTCCTTCGCCAGATTGTGCTGATCAGTTCGCCCGTACCGGCATACCACGTTCCTGTTTTGCCGGGACGATGATCTTGCACGAGCGAGCTCATGTTCTTTAATTCTCCCAGCGCGGTCGTTCGCGCCCAGGTTTGTCCGCTGTCAGTCGAGCGAAAGATACCGCCTTGAGCAGTGGCGATAAGCACAATTGCTTCGTTCATTGTGTCGATTCCAATTGCGCGCGTCCTGCCGCCGGCATTGATGGGGCCGGCAGAATTCCAGCCCGTCGTGTGAATCGTGGGCGTACCCTTCAGCGCGGGGCGGTTGGTGCCGATCGTTCGCGCATAAGCCAATTCCCTCGTATGAATGCCGCGCGGGATTTCGCCGGTAGCCGGATCGCGCAGCCGGAGATAATTCCAAAGCTGTTGCGCTTCGAGGTTTTCCGCGTCCAGCGCCTCGCGCCCATGAATGCGCGGACGGGAATTATTATAATGGCGCGTCATCAGAAGAGCTGCGCAGAGAAACGAAGCGAAGTATGGAGATGGATTTAGTCATACCGAGAGAAGTGATTAAAAATCAAAAGCCTTCGTGGTTTCGAAGTAAACCATTTCGTTCAGGCAAGATTCCGCAACAGTATGGCATTTCTATTGCCCTAAAATTATAGTAAAACAATCTCAACCATGATACGAAAATTAGCCTCGGGCGAATACCGCCTTTACTCACGCAAGAAAAATCCGAAGACGGGCAAGCGGCGAAATCTGGGAACATTCAAAACCGAAGCCGCCGCGAAAAAACACGAGCGGGAAGTGCAATACTTCAAGCGCCACTGACGCGCCTTGCACGGCCTCTCTCATGGGTCTTATCGGGCGGATAAGGCCGATCAGAGCACTGCTAAAAATTGAACCCGTAACTAACCGTCAAAAACAGCCCGCTCAAGTTCGTGAGCGATTCCGTTGTGGTGCTCTGGATCGCGCCGGGATAGGGGATGATAAAATACCGAAGGCTCGCGCCGAAATTCGTCTTCGGATCCATGCCGAAGTTCGCACCGAGTCCGATGTATCCGCCAGGAACCACTTTCGCTTTGGCGCTTCCGAAGGCGCTGAAGAAATCATCGGCATAGGGCGTCGTCATGGCGATGACCGGCCCGGCGCCAACGGCAACATAGGGCCGCAAATTATCGCTAAGGGCGTCGCGGAAGACCCGGTACTGCAAGCTCGCCATGATTGGAATGACGAAAATTCGGTTTATCTTATTGACTTCGAGCAGATCGAACTCACGGGAACCCTCCGCCGTGCCGAAATCCAGCGAGAGCATCCCGGTAATGTCGGGGCTGAAGGAATGCCCGAGAAAAGCTCCGCCGCCGAAGCCATAATCGCTGAACGAGGCGTCGAGGCCCCAGGTGTTTGGGTTCTCTTTCGCAAGTTCGTTCGCATTCTGGATGAGCGGATGCGACGGCTGAAAAATCATAGCCGTATCCGTGGCCGTCGAGGGAGTGCGCGGGCTGATCGGCGTTTGCGCCTGAACCGTTACCGCAAACGCGAACACAATCGCGACGGATAATCCTAAACCCGATATTTTTTTTAAGGCGACTTTCATATTCTCTCCAGTCCGTAATCTAAATATCCATCTGCTAAACACTTCAAACTGCCGTTTGTAACAGCAGACCTATTCATAATTAGCAACCCCGCGTATCCGCTAACCGTTCGGCCTGCGGGGTTGCTAAATTATGATGCTTTCATCCATCCACTATTCTTCAATGCACACCGAGAAAAAAGACCTTCAAATACTCCGTTTCCGGCATCGCAGCAAGTAAAGGATGATCAATTCCCGCGCCACGGGCCTCCAGAATGGTAACGGTCCGTTTCGCCCGGCGTCCGGCTTCGTGGAGCGTATCGAGAAACAGCCCACGGTCGATGTGATGCGAGCAGGAGCATGTTACGAGAATCCCGTCTTTGCTCATCAGCCGCATGGCAGCAGAATTGAGGGCAAGATAACCCTTCCGAGCCTTTGGAATATCTTTCTTCGATTTTGCAAGCGCGGGTGGATCGAGCACTATTACATCGAATTCACCACGCATTTCTCGGACGAATTCGAAGCAATCGGATTCGACCGTCTCGAGTTTATTTTGAACTGCATTCAACTCCGCATTATGCGCGAGCCGCGCGAGCGCCGAAGCCGACTCATCGACGGCGACGACCGATTCCGCTCCGGCCAATGCCGCATTGATGCTGAATCCGCCATCGTTCGCAAAAAGATCGAGCACGCGCGCTCCCCGTCGAACAAAGTCACGGAGGCGAGTCCGGTTCTCCATTTGGTCGAGGTAGAAGCCAGTCTTTTGCCCGGCCAGCACATCGATTTCGTAACGCGTGCCGGCCGCATCGTGGATTTCGACTTTTGCATCGCTACCAAAAACCAGGGATTCTCCGAGAGGCAACCCTTCGAGCTTTCGAAGATGCGAATTATTCTTCGCGACAATTGCGCTTGGCTGAAATAGCTTCTGAAGAATTTCGACAATCAGATCTTTCCTCATTTCGAACCCAGCCGAAACGATTTGATAGGAAATGACGTGGTCGTATTGATCGACGATCAGACCCGGAAGCAAATCGCTCTCGCCATGCACGAGCCGAAGCGCATTCCGGCGAGTTCGCAGAAGGCCACGCCGCTCAGCCGCCTCGCTGATTCTTCGTTCGAAAAAGTTAGCATCAATTTCCTCTTCGGCGTTGCGGGTCAAAAGCCGGAATGCAATCAGAGAATTCGGATGATAGAATCCGTTACCAATCGGGGAGCCATCGCGCTCGCGGACAAGCGTGACAACTGAGCCAGCCGCGAGGTCTTTCGGCAAATCGAGCAATTCGTTGCTGAAGGCCCAAAGATGTCCGCCGAGCAGGCGAAGTTCTTCCTTGTGGCGAATGCGAAGGCTGGGATACAATTCCGAGTTATGAATTACGAATTAGGAAGAGTGTCATTGCGAGGAGGATTTTTCGACCGAAAGGAGAAAAATCTGACGAAGCAATCTCTACGCTGAAGGGAAGAGATTGCTTCGTCGCGTTCGGCTCCCTTCGGTCGCCGAACGCTCCTCGCAATGACTTAATCTGAACATCCCGGAACCCCTAATCGTTAGCTCTCCGTTCAGGAGTCACAACGTGCGACGAAACCGCTTTTATTTACTTCTGCCTCTGCTCGCTCTTATCGCGGGCTGCTCGGATTATCCCCCGATCGATCCGTATCTTACCTTCAATATCAATCGCTCGGCCAATTTTGGGCTTCCGAATACCGAGAACCTCAATCAAGACATTAATCTTGTCGCAACCGGTTCGATCGATACAAATGATTACATAAAAAATTCAAGCTCCGCCTATTTATTACGAACGTCCGAGGTCTGGCGGGTTTACCTTCAGTCGAACGATCCGAATTACACGCTCGATCAATTGACCTACGCGCGCATTCTAATCGGTTCGGATACTATCGCATTCGATTCTATTCCGCAAGGCACCGTCGATACGAATTTTACTTTGACGAAAGCCGATATTACGAAGTACATGCGCGATACTTCTTTCACTGCAACCCTGCAATGCAGACTCGCAAGTGCTCCCGCGAATCCAACGACGATAACGTGTGGCATGACGATCGTCCACACCGCCATCGCGAGCGGTTTAGCACCATAATGATAGCCGAAGAAATCCGCACGCAGCAGCAGCCTGGCCTGACCTACGCGCAGGCCGGCGTGAATATCGACGCGGGTGAAGAACTCGTTCGGCGCATCAAGCCGCTCGTTCGGAAAACATTTAATGACCGCGTTCTCACCGATATTGGCGGCTTCGGCGGCCTGTTCGATGCGCGGTTCCCGGAAATGAAATTTCCCGTGCTCGTTTCAAGCACGGACGGCGTCGGCACAAAGATAAAAATCGCAATCGAAGCCAACCGGCACGATACCGTTGGTCAGGACCTCGTTAACCATTGCGTGAATGACATTCTCGTCTGTGGCGCACGGCCGCTTTTTTTTCTCGATTATTTCGCGTGCGGGAAATTGCGTGTCGAAGTTGGCGAGGCGGTGATTTCCGGTTTTGTAAAAGCGTGCGCGGAAAATAATTGCGCGCTCATCGGCGGCGAAACTGCCGAAATGCCCGGCATGTATTCCGGCGCGGATTACGATCTTGCCGGAACGATCGTCGGCGTCGTCGAGCGCGAGCGGATGTTTCGCCGCGAGAATGTTGCCGCGGGCGACGTGCTCATCGGCCTTCCGAGCAGTGGATTGCACACAAATGGCTTTAGCCTCGCTCGGCGTGCGCTGCTTTCGCGGTACACGCTTGAATCCACTCCGAAAATGCTTGGCGGTGAAACAATCGTGGATGCTCTCCTCAAAATCCATCGGTCTTATCTGCGCCCGATTCTTCACCTCCTTGAAACATTCGATCCCGCGAAGGATATTCACGCTCTCAGCCACATCACAGGTGGCGGCATCGTGGGCAATACTTCGCGCGTGCTCGGCGAAGGTCTTTCGCTGTCTATTGATTGGAAAGCCTGGGAACAGCCGGCAATTTTTCGAATTATTCAGGACGCTGGACTGGTTCCGGAAGAAGAAATGCGCCGCGCGTTCAATCTTGGGATTGGACTGATACTTATTGTTTCCCCGGATCGAACATCGGCTATTGAAAATGCTCTGATGGAATGTGGCGAAAAGCCCGTGAGGATTGGAAATGTTGTCCGAGCTTGAAATTCCCAGTCTGACAACCGATGCGCTCGATCGCACGCTTGCCACGCGATTTCATCTCGACCGCTTTCGCCCGATGCAGCGGGAAGCCATCGAGAATACTCTCGCGAGACGAGATACGCTCGTCATTATGCCGACGGGCGGCGGTAAATCTCTTTGCTATCAACTGCCGGCATTGCTCTTGCCAGGCATTACGCTCGTCGTCTCGCCGCTCATCGCGCTGATGAAGGACCAGGTGGACCATTTGCGCGAACTTGGTATTTCGGCGATCGCACTGAACAGCACGCTCACCTATGCGGAAACGCGCGCACTTGTGCGCCGCGCGCAAAGCGGAGATATTAAAGTTATTTTTGTCGCGCCGGAGCGTCTGGAATCTTATCCTTTCGTGGAAGAACTGGCCCATCTTCCGATTTCGCTTCTTGCCATCGATGAAGCCCATTGTATCAGTCAATGGGGCCATGATTTTCGAACTTCCTACCGCCGCATTCCGGACGTCTATGTAAAGTTTTCGAATGGCGAGCGCCCACCAGTCATTGCGCTCACCGCGACAGCCACGCCGGAAGTTCGCGTCGATATTTCGCAGCTTTTGCAACTTCGTAATCCTCTTGAAATCGTGACAGGTTTCGAGCGCCCCAATCTTGCCTATGGGGTACTTCGAGAGTGCGATAAAGATGTGCGACTCCGCGATATTCTGCAATCCGTCGATAATGGTTCCGCGATTGTCTATGCCGCTACGCGCAAATCGGTCGATCGCATTGCGGCTGATCTTCGCGGAAGAGGAATTGCCGCCGAAAGTTACCACGCTGGGCTTCCGCTTATATTACGCCGGCAAGTTCAGGAGCGATATCAATCCAATGAAACGCGCTCGATCGTTGCGACAAGCGCGTTCGGCATGGGTGTCGATAAGCCGGATGTTCGGGTAGTAGTCCACTATGATATTCCCGGTTCGATCGAAGCGTATTATCAGGAGTCAGGCCGCGCCGGACGCGACGGAGCCGCAGCCCACGCGATTCTCTTTTTCAACGAACGTGACCGTGGCTTGCAGGAATCGCTGCTTCGCGCGAACTCACCGGCAGAAGCGGACGTGAAGGCGGTCTATAACGCGCTGCACGAAATTGCATGCACGCCGGTTGGCGCGATCTATCCGGGTATGCTTGCGGTGCAAAGCTCGCAAATCCTCGACCGGATTCCGCGACCGCCGGCTTCGATGGAGTCCATCGTCGAGGCATTGGTGCAAGCGGGGCACGTCACGTATCATCGCGGCATGAAAACGAATGACCGCCCGCGCATGCGCTTCACGGCCACCCGTGCGCGACTCGATGAGGTCGCCTTTAAATCTGCGAGCAAGAGCGTGAAAAACACTATCTCCGCATTACTGCGCACGCTGGATGCCGAAGCGTTCGAGCGTGATGTGTTCTTCGATCTCGATGAAGTATTAGTGCGGCATGGATTGGAGCGCGAGGAATTTAAACTTGCCATCCGCACGATGGAAGGCCTCGGACTCGTTCGATTTACTCCAGCCATGCGCACGAAGTCGGACGTGTATCATCTTTCTCTTACGACTGAGCGGGTCGCCTTGCATCACCTCGATGTCGGTGGCCGCGCGCTCGAAGCACGTTTTGAAGCGAATGTTGCGAAGCTCGACGCGATGGTCGCCTATGCCGCGGAATGGAATTGCCGGCAGTCCACGATCCTACGCTATTTCGGCGAGCGATCTCGCATTGCCTGCGGAGTGTGCGATGTATGCTGCGCTACTTCTTCGAGATCGAATCGCTGATTGCAGCGAAGACGGCTTCGGCATGTTTGGGATCGGTGGCGAGCGAAACGGTTTGCGTTCGGTACTCGGCCGCGGAAGTGTGATGCCGGCGATAAACCGAATCGAGCGAATACTTGATATGAACGGAATCTTCTCCCACGGCAAAATTGGCCCGTGTCTTTAGAAGATCGACCGTTGTGCGAATATATTCGGTGTCAGCATCATTCAATGACGGTTTTTTGGCGCATGCAGCGACAAAAAGGACAGCAAGGACGAAAAATATTTTTTTCACAGCGCGCTTAAACCTCGATTGATATCTTCGAGAAGATCGCCAATATCTTCCACACCGACGCTGAGCCGGATAAGCCCCGGCGTAATGCCAAGCTCGTTCCGCCGATCTTCGGGCACCGAGGCGTGCGTCATCGTCAGCGGATGGCAGACGAGCGATTCCACGCCGCCCAGGCTTTCGCCGAGCGTGAAATAGCGAAGCGCGCCCGTAAATTTTTTCGTCTTTTCTAAGCTTCCAGTTTCGACCGAGACCATTCCACCAAAGCCCTTCATTTGTCGAAGGGCGAGTTCGTATTGTGGATGCGAGCTGAGTCCCGGATAATATACGTTCTTGATACGCGGGTCGGCAGCCAAGCGCTCGGCGATAATCTGCGCGTTCTCGCAGTGCGCGCGCATTCGCAAGGCGAGCGTCTTCACGCTTCGCAAGAGGAGCCAGCAATCGAACGGCGAGGGAACCGCGCCATAGGAATTCTGATAAAATTTTATTTGCTCCGCGATCTCCGGCTGCGATGTAACGAGCGCGCCACCGAGCACATCGGAATGTCCGCCAATATATTTCGTCACAGAATGAATGACAATGTCGATTCCGAAATCCAGCGGATTTTGCAAATAGGGAGAAGCGAACGTGTTATCGACCGCGCTCATGATTTCCCGGTCGCGCGCGAGCTCCCCAATCATGGCAAGATCGGTGAGGCTCATCATCGGGTTCGTCGGAGTTTCGCAGTAAATGAGGCGGGTATTCTTTTTAATGGCTTTGCCAATGTGCTCGGTGGGACTGATCGGTCCGATGGGACTCATATCCACGTAGGAAAACTCGATGCCTAAAGGCGCAAGCACTTTTGAGAAATAGCGGTAGGTGCCACCATACATATCGCTGCCGGCAATAATGTGCTCGCCCGGCTTAACCAGCGAAAGCGCCGCGGCGATGGCGGACATTCCGGACGAGAACGCAAATCCGAATTTCCCATTTTCGAGCGCGGCAATGCTCGTTTCCCATGCCTCGCGCGTCGGATTGATCGTCCTCCCATAATCATACTTTACGTGCTCGCCGAGCGCGTGCTGCGCATAGGTCGTCGATTGGAAGATGGGAACCGTTACGGCGCCGGTGAGTTTTTCCGGTTCTTGTCCGGCGTGGATGGCGGTGGTGCTAAAGCCTGGCATTCGAGTAGGAGAGTTAGTGAGGAATATATTTTACTTCACAGAACATTCAAACAAACGAAAGACGGTGTTCCATTTCACCCCGCTGCTCCCGCATTGCCTTTCCGATATTCATTCAAAAACAATAATATAACCCCGGTCGTCGGCACGGCAACGAGAAGCCCAACGAAACCAAAGAAAAATCCGAAGACGAGCAACGCGAGGATCATTAGGATCGGCGGCACACCAATTCCCTGCCCGATAATACGCGGGCCGACGATATAGACTTCGAGCAAGTGAAGCCCCACGATGACAAGAATTCCGCTGGCAATCACGGCAAAGTTAAGCTGCATCGTTAGAAAAATGACAAGCTCGACGATGAATGCGCTGAAGATCATGCCGACGATGGGAACCAAATCCGAGACCGCGAGAATCACGCCGAGCAACACCGCATACGGAATTCCGAGAATCGAATAGGCAATCGCGCCCAAGATTCCAACAAGGAGTGCTACCGTCGCCTGGCCTCGCACATAACCATAGAGCACGCGATCGACATCGGCCAGGACCGCATTTCGGCGCTCCAGATTTTTTGAAGGAAAGAGGCTATCGACAATCGGCATAAGTTTCGGCCAGTCTTTCAGGAAATAAAACATCGCGACTGGGACAATTATGAGGTTCAGAGTCCGTTCCAAAATCCGTGGAAGCCCCGCGATAATTTTCATTATGATGGTCGGCACAAGCGCGATGATTTTTCGGAGTTCCGGCCCCACCTGTCTCATGATGACCTGATCGACCAAATCGGTTGGAAAACCGAGATCGAGAAACAATTGCCGAAGATGCGGTTCATCGAACGTGTTTGCATTTTGCCGAATAAATTCTGTTAGCAGCGCAATGAACTCTTTCGTTTGCTGGCCAAGACTCGGAAGCAAGAGCCAGCCGATGGCGACAAGCACGCCAAGGAAAAGAATCACAATCGTAAGCGAACTCCACGTTCGACTAATGCGCCGTTTTTCTTTCAGTGTGGTGACAAGCGGATTAAAAAGATACGCCAACACCGCGCCTAAAATAAACGGGACAAGAATTCCCGCCAACTCGAGCACCAGCCACAACCCGAAGAGAACGAAGCCAGTGGTCATCAAACTGCGAGCGGAGCGATACTGCCGAAACCGCGCCAGTATAACATAAAGCAAAAACGCCGCGATGAACGGATTGATAATGGACCGAACCGACCACGCCAGCGCTACCAGCGCTACGCCGCCCAGGGCAATCGCGATGCCGTCGAAACGCCGTGCCTCTTTGTGACGCTCCGTGGCCGCCGCGACACTCACCGGATCATCGTTTGCTCCCAATGTCATTCCTTTCAAACGGAGAATCCTTCCGTTTGGCTTCATCGGCTGGTTTATGGCGGACGATCCGGTCGAAGGCGATAAAACCGAGGATCACCAGGATCAAATAGACCGTATTCATGGATACGAATTTACGACAATTTTCGGGTCACAGCAACGCATAACTAATTCCGATCGAAAGTCCCTGCTTGATTTGGGTATAGGGAGAAATATCCGGTTCGTTGATGAAGAGCGCGGAAAGCTCGGCACTGAAAACTTTGCTGACCTTCGCGATCAGGCTGCCTTCGCCATGAACGACGATGCGATCCATCGTATTGAATGGCGAGAATAGATCGATCTTGGCGCGGAAGAGAACGTTATCGTCCACCGGTATTTCCGCTTCCGATTCCGATTCGAGCCCGCCCTGCACCCGGACCTTTTTCACTTCGCTTTCCAATGGCTCGCTCGCATATTGCGGAAAGTGATTGGTGATAATCTCCCGCAGCGCGAGGCCCAGCCGCGTTTGAAATGCTTTCGAAACAACCCAGCCCATTCCGGCACCTTCCATTATATATGCCGGATCGAAAAAATTGGAGACTTCGGTGGGCGCGACTCCGGCCGTATCGGAATATTGATATCCCGGCGCGAACTGCGTGAGCAGCGAAACGCTAGCGAAGGGATTCACATGCACGCCAAGCTTATACATCAGCACCGATTCGAGATTGATCTCATCGTCCGTCTTCTGGAGGCTCTGCCCATCGAGCCTCGTTTGCCCGAAATCGAGCTTATAAGAGGTCGTCCAGTTTGTCTTTGGCTCATTCCGGACGGATTGGCCATTCACACCGGCGATATAACTGAGCGCATTCACTCCGCCCTGCGTCCAATGCGTAAAGCTCACCTCAGCTAAGTGCAATTCCGCAATGAGCGCATGATGCCAGCCATAGACCGTGTCGGCTTGCGCATGTACCCGTGGCGCGGCACTGATGAAGACGACAAGAAATGATGAAATGCAAAGAAGTTTTTTCATATCGGATTAGGTGAAAAGTAATTTTCTCTCGCAACAAACAAAACCCCCGCCAACTGCGAGGGTTTTCACTTAAAATTTCCCGTTCGGCGGTCAGGGATTTGCCTGCTCGACAACCAGCCCATCGATCCCCGAATCGGAAGCCATGCGTTCCTTTGCAAGGTCCTCGAACGTGGTCGGCTCCGCGTTACCCAGGACTTCAAGTTGAACCCGGGCCACCCCCGCTTCGGCCATGCCAATTTTTTCGGCGGCTGCAAGGCTCAGATCTATAATTCGACCCCGCGCATACGGGCCACGGTCCGTGATCTCTACGATGCAGGATTTTTGGTTCTCCAAATTGGTCACGCGGACTTTCGTGCCAAAAGGAAGCGTCCGGTGGGCGGCCATCATCGCGTGCGTGTTGAAACGGACGCCGCTGGCCGTACGCCGCTTATTGAACTCCTTGCCGTACCAGGAAGCCACGCCCCGCATCGCCGAACTGCCGGCATGATGATAGCGAATCTTCGCTCTCGAATGTGCCCTGACCCGCAGACCATGGTGCCCACGGCTGGAGCCGGCTTTTTTCGCGAAGGCGGTCGTCACATTCGCGCCGAGCGTGATGATGCCCGAGATTCCGAAAAAAACCGTGGCCACCGCGAAGCGAAGAATGGTTCGCAGCCGCTGCCGAAGTCTTTCTTCGGCACTGATAATGATCTTTGCGGTGCTGACCGCATGATCGGTAACGATACTGGCGGCATCGGTAACGATGCTGGCAGCATCGACCACGATGCTGGCAGCGTCGTGAATAGCTTTAGGCGCATTCCACCGCGTGTCGGATTGAGACGAATGGGCGGTGAGGCTCCCTTTCGATATTTTCATAACCCCTCTTACGATTATGAATGCTTAATGGTTCACGGCAGAGCTTTCAATAAGCAAGCTATCTTTGAAGGCGAACCGAGTTGTGATACACAATGGTTAGACCGTTAGCAATCTCGCAATTCTTGTGACTGAAACAGATCTCGCTGCAGCCATTGCCATCGAACCTTCGCCGACGGTGCGCACTCCGCCCATACCGTCCACTGCGTCCACCGAACGGGCCAGACACCGCGCGCTTCGTTGGCTTTGGCGAATCGCTGTCCTCGTTTGCGCCATTCCCATTCTTCAGGTCGCAATCCTCCGCTTCGTCAATCCGCCGGTAACGACGATGATGCTCTATAAAATGGCGGGCCATCTTTTCTCCGGCGAGAGCGTCTTGTGGTCGCACACAAACCTTGCCTCGAACCAGATTTCCCCCTATCTTTATTCCGCCATGATTGCGAGCGAGGACCAGCGCTTCTTCTTCCATCATGGATTCGATACCACCCAAATCAACGACGCCCTCCGGCAACACGCCCGGCATCCAAACCGGCCGATGCGCGGTGCGAGCACCATCTCCCAGCAGGTCGCAAAAAATCTATTCCTTCCGCCGTGGCATAGCTTTATTCGAAAAGGATTCGAAGCATACTACACTGTTATGATCGAACTCCTCTGGCCTAAAACCAGAATCCTGCAGATGTATGCGAACATCGTGGAATTCGCCCCGAATGTTTATGGCGCGGAAGCGGGAGCCGAGTTCCATTTCAAACGCCATGCTAATCAATTAACCCAGCAGCAAGCAGCGCAAATGGCTGCGGTGTTACCGAATCCCAAACGCTGGAGCGCCTCGCATCCATCGGCTTATATTCAGCGCCGCGCCGCGCGAATCTTACGGCAAATGCGCGGTATCCCTGCCAGCGAAGAGGACGATGGGGAGCCGGACTGAACCGGGATTACGCGGATTGAATGGATTTACGGGATTTATTTTTCAATTGCAATCTTGCACGTGGAAGTTGTTGTAATACCGTCCGCGCCTGTCATCTTCAAAAAGCAGACATAATCGCCGGAAGCAAGGTCTTGAGCGTTGATGGGAACGGTATGAAGGCCAGCCTGCAGATAACCATTTACCAAGTTCATTACTTGATTTCCACCTGTGTTGTATAACAATATTTGAGTTTCTGCCGAGCTGGGAAGTTCGAATGAGATAAGGGCAGCGTTCATGGCCGGGTTGGGAAATACAGAGAGTTCCAACAATTCAGGATTCAAATGCGAGGTAACGGCTGCTAAAGCAACAGCAGCGCCATGTAACCGTATTGATATTCCCGTAGTATCTAACTTAATAATTCCCAGCGCAAGGCTTAACGCATCGATTGATACGTTTTTCTGAAAGTCGCCGACTTTTAGCGGCTCGAAACGAAGGAGAAGTATTGCTGTATCTCCAGGCGCGATTGCGAGCCTCCCTGACTTTCCAAGCGGAATAGCAATCCTATTCCATCCACCATAAACCCACGATGTAACATCGAGAAGTGCGGAATCGCAACGAAAAGGTGCTTGAGTATAAATCCCGCCGAGCCAGATCGTATCGCAATTATAGTCCACGACAATAAGCGACGTATCCTTCTCCGATCCAGCAGGTATACTTCCAAAGTCGAACCCGGTAGAATCCATTGCAAAGTCCACGCCTCGGCATAGCGTGCTATGCTGCGCCCATGCCTTGGGCACAAGCAGAAGTATCGGTATCACGAGAAGCTTTATCACCCTCATGCGAGTCCAACCCGAACACTAATGAAATGAATCCTTATTCAATCAGCCTATCCTTCGAGCCATCGTTTGATCGTGGCTTCCATTTCATCCTTGGTTACTTCACCCAGGCGTTATCCTTTTAATTGTTCCAGCGCCAACCTTAATCTCGGCAGCATCCCCTCGATCTCCTCCATCGAAACCGCGCCGACCGAAAGCCGGAACCACCCGGTGTTCTCCTCCGAGCCAAATGCCTGAAACGGCACGAGGGCCAGCCGCGCCTCTTCGAGGAGATATTTTCGAATGGCCTCGTTCGTGTTGAGAATTATCCCTGAACGTGTTTTTCGCCCAATGAGATTGAATTGCGCCGTGAGATAAATTGCGCCCATCGGCGGAATGGCATCGACCGAAAATCCTTCTTCGCGCAGATCGTGTATCCCATTATAGAGCAGGTTCAAACGCGCTTCGATCTCGCCGATCATGGTGGCGTGATAGCCGTCAATGGCATCGTCATTCAAGAGCAGAGCGGCGGTTGCAACTTGTTCGGCGCGCGGCGCCCAGGCGCCGATGTGGCCGAGAATGTTGGACATCCGGTGCGCCACGTCCGGCGCGGCCACAGCCCACCCGACGCGCACGCCCGTCGCCGCGAAGGCCTTGCTGATGCCATCGACGAAAATAGTATTCGAAGCCAGTTCGGGTCGAAGTGAAACCGGATTGTAGTGAACGGTGTCGCCAAACGTCAGCATCCAATAGACCTGGTCGTACATGATAAAAAGCGGCCGCTCGCCGGAATCGCGGCGGTCGTTTTCGTCAATCACCAAATCGCAAATACCTTCGAGCGCCTCGCGCGAAAACGCCGTGCCGCCCGGATTAAGCGGCGAGCAGAGTGAAAGCAGCTTGGCATCCTGTAGCTTCCCAGCGAGTGTTTCGCGCGTCGGGAGGAACGCGTCTTCGGCACGGCAAACCGCCGTGTCGTACGTGGCACGGCTCAGGTGGCAATAGTGATTGTTGTTCCAGGAAGGAATCGGATAGACGACCTTATCGCCTTCTTCGATAAGCGTCGTGTAGCTCGCATAAATCGCGGGCCGAGCGCCGGCAGTGATGATGAAAGACTCGATTGGATAATCGAGGCCGAGCCTTCGCTCGTAAAAGTTTTTTACCGCTTTTCGAAGCTGAAGCATTCCATCCGATGGCGGATAATTCGTTTCACCCGCATCGAGCGCGGCCTCGATGGATTTTCGCAATTCGCGTGGAATCGGAAAATACTTCGGATTAAAATCGCCGACCGTAAGATTGCAGATAGCGTGTCCCTCGGCGACCATCGCGCGGATGTCCGCCGCGATCTTGAGGATTTCGGAGCCGATCAGCCCTTGCGCCATTCTCGAAACGGGCGGCACGTCGCGCGTAGCAAACGTGGGTTTTGTTACTTCGGTTAATTCTTCCACTTCGAAATTCATGATGGTCCTTTCTTAATGCGAATCTTTGACTACAAATATAGGACATTGCGAACGGATCTCCGCAAAATTCGAATTTTGTAATGGAAGAGATGTTCGAGCAAATAGTTCCGCAGTGTCTGGTGGTGCGTTACGCGCGGCCAAGAAATTCCACGATGGACAGCGCGGCGGAGAACTTCTTACCAAGTGCGTTTGGCAAGTCCTCGCTTAAAAGGTCCCGCTCCGAAACGTCGCAGCCAAAGAGAAAGCTCTTCATCTTAAGATATTTTGCGGCGGGATCCTCTTCGCTATACCCGTGTGGAATTCGCTTTAGCGATTCGCCCGTCAAGCCTTTCGGATAAATTTTCTTGAAGGCGGCCTGATTTAGGATTTTTTCCAATTCCTTGTGTTTGGACGCGACCAAAGCGCGAATCCGCTTGAGGTGGGGCGCCATCGGATGATAAATTCCACCACCAACAAAAACGCTCATCCCTTTTCCGGTTTTCGCAGGCTCGAAGCCAATATAGTATCCGCACCATTCTTCCTTTTTCGTCCCTTCGAGCGGAAACGAAAGACCGACGTGCGTTTTGTATGGCGATTTATCCTTGCTAAAACGAATGTCCCGATTAATGCGAAAGAGCGAGGTCTTCGCATTCCCGATGATCGGCATTTTATTCTCGCGAAAGTATGCGCCCATCGCATAAGCGAGTGCTTTCGATGGTCCGCGCAACTGCCGCTCGTAATCCTCGCGGTGCGCTTCGAACCACTCCTTATTATTATTCTTCTTCAGCCCATGAAGGAACGCGAACGTCTCTTTCGAAAAGCCTTCGAAAATCGGGGCGGGTTCGCCAGGAACAGTGAATACTTTGGCAAATTTGGACATCAATGCTTGACTTTCGCTTTTTTGCTTGGCGCCCGAAGAGGAGTTCGCTTGGCCCGGTCTCTTGCCTCGATCTCGGCGCGCCAGCGAAGCGTTTCCTTCGACCATCCTTCTAAATACGCCTTGCTCCGAGGAGCGCGCAGACCCCTCAATAACCCTTCCACGGAGATGTCTTCATCGATGTCTGGCCAATGCATGGCCAATCCCTTACCGAGCCACTCAAAATGCTCTCGTTGCTTGGCAGTCGCGCGTTCGAGTCTGGGATACCAGTCCAGCGGCACGCTTAGAATTCGGCCATCATCGAGGTGGACTTCGAACAGCTCGCCATGAAATGTGATCCGGCTGGCTCGCGGCTCATTGTTGGCTGAAGTAATGATCCCATTCATAGATTAGACGGTCTTTATTATCCTTTATCGTTCGTTCGATAAACCGAAGTTGAGGCCGAGTAAATCCAACGGACGACTACATTGAAACCGGTTCGAGCCAGAATTTTGCAAGCCCATCACCTTTTGTAACATGAACGTGTCTTGGCTCATCGCGGTCCGCCGCGAAGAATGAAAATCTATACCCAGCGACTCGAAGTACCGTCAGCATTCGCACAAAACGGCGCGAACCTCAAAACGGCTCCTTCCGCAGCGTAAACTGGAACGTGCTGCCTTTGCCAGGCTCGCTCGTCACGCTTATCTTTCCGTGGTGCCCTTCGGTGATGTGTTTGACGATGGCGAGGCCCAGCCCCGTGCCGCCCGGCGAGGAACGCGCGCGGCCTTTATCGACGCGGTAAAACCGCTCGAACAGGCGCGGCAAATGTTCCGGCGCAATGCCGACACCTTCGTCCGCAACGCGAATGCTGATCTCTTTCGCAGACGGTTCGCCATCGCGCAACTCGATTCGAATGGCCGCGCCCGACTCCGAATACTTGATCGCGTTATCGACGAGATTGATCAATACCTGCTTCAGCCGGTCTTTATCGGCATAGACGCTGACTTCGTCCCCCAGACCCACGTTGCTTGCGAATTCCACATCCATGTTTTTCGCGAGGGCGGCCGGCCTCATTTCGTGCGCAAAATCGCGAAGGAACGGCTGAATGTTGAACATGCGAAAACTCATGCGCATCTCGCCGCTCTCGATGCGCGAGATGTCGATCAAATCGTTCAGCAAATTGTTGAGCCGTTCGGCCTGCGTGCGGGCACGCTCGAGAAAATCCCGATTGACCGCGGGGTCATCGACCGCGCCATCGAGCAGCGTTTCGATAAAGCCCTGCACCGCGAAGATCGGCGTGCGCAGCTCGTGGGAAACATTCGCGAGAAATTCGCTGCGGACCCGTTCGAGCTTTTGCCGCGCAGCATGATCGCGTTCGAGCTTTTGTGCGATTTGGTCGATCGCAATCGTAACGGCGCGGAGTTCTTCCGGCGGCCGGATGGCCGCTCGCGTGCTGCGAAATTCCAGATGCCCCTGCTTATCGACCGTCGGCATTAGCTCGCGAATAGGCCGCACGAGCCGGGCCGCAAACCAAAAACTCAGGAGTGCGGATAGAAGCAACAATACAAGTGAAATGGAAATCGCCGGCGCAACTAATAAGGGCTTTTCCGCCCAGATTACAAGATTAGCGAGAACCAGGACAACGAGAACGAGCAGGATGGGGAAAACGGCGGCCCGAAGGCGGAGTGATGGCACTATCTTACTTCCAAATGTCACGAATTATTCCAATACATACCGGTATCCGACTCCCTTAACGGTTTCGATCCGCTTACCGTAATCGCCGAGCTTTTCGCGCACTTTAAAAATATGCACATCGACCGTCCGCTCGACCACGAACGTATCGCGACCCCAGACTTCATCCAAAAGCGCCTCGCGTTTATAGATGCGCCCTGGGTGCGAGGCAAGGAATGCGAGAAGTTCGAATTCCTTACGAGGGAAGAAGGTTTCCTTTGCATCGACAAAGACTTTATAGGAACCCCGGTCGATCTCGAGCCCCGGGGAGATAATTTTCTCTTCCTTGTCGGATGCCGGCAATTTCTCCGAACGGTCGAACCGGCGAAGCAAGGATTTTACTCGGGCCACCAATATACGGGGCGACACGGGCTTTTGAACGTAATCATCCGCGCCCAATTCGAGAGAGACGATCTGATCGATCTCCGCAGCTCGCGCCGTCAGGAAGAGAACCGGGATCGACGCCGTCTTCGGATTCGCGCGAATCGCACGGCAGGCTTCGAACCCATCCATCTCCGGCATCATAATGTCGAGAATGATCAGCGAGATTGGAGTCTGCTCGAGTTTTTCGAGCGCTTCTTTGCCATTGGCCGCCATTTCAACGGAAAAGCCCTCCTTCGTGAGATTATAGGCGAGCATATCCCGAATGTCCTGCTCGTCGTCGGCGATGAGAATTGTTTTTGTCATCCGGATACTTCAAACAGGGGCTTATCGTTCTAAGTGCTTGTTGGAAGCGGTTTTTACCATTTCTTAATCTTGGGACTGCCGGAAGCGGTTTCTTCCGAATTCCAGCCGGCCGGAGCGTTGCATGCCTTCTTGCTGTTAGGCGTCCCCAATGAAATTTTCTATCTACAGGAGCATGACCGATCATGCGCTTTGGAAATTCCTGACAACCGGAATCCTGGCCATCGTTTTCTTTTTTGTTTGCACTCAGGACGGATTCGCGCAGCACCTCGTCAATATTGCTGGCGTCCCGAGTGGAATCGGAACCGTGACGGAGAAGCTTTTCCGGCCCGCGCACGTTGCGCTGGACACGATCTATTCCCTCGATGAAGCCCGCGCCGTCAAGCACATGGATGCCATGCCGGATGGCTCGCACTGGTACGTCGTCGATGAGTTCGCGCATTGGCAATATATCACCATCGACGGGCACCCATTCCCCAAACGGTATCACGAAATCTCCGCGACCGGCACGCGCCTGGCACCCAATGGGAATTTTCTTATCTGGACCGGCCTGATGCATTCCTTCACCCAGTATGGCTTCGATTCCACGAGCGCGGACCTCTACCGGGATACCTCGCTCGTTGTTCATGTGGTAAGCGATTATCCGTCCCTCGAATTTTCCCGAAGCGGGGAGCATTGGGCCGCGCTGCTACCGGCCGCAAACTACAAACAGACCACCGATCGCGATCTCGTCGTCGTTGATGGGTCGCTCGTGCGTAAAGGGGAGACGTATCCACACCAATTTTCTTTTTCGCATGACGAGCAGCATTGGGCCTACCGCTCGACGAATGGTTTGCTCGAACAACTCGTCACCGATCGTTCCGATTCTGCTATACTACTCTACACGTGGCCCACCCCTTCGGCTACGTCCTCTTATGACGCAACGATCTGGCGTTACACGCCGGATGTGACCCTCAACCACAAATTTTTCGAAGGCCGCGATTACGATTATGATTTCGAGCACGTTGCGAAAGTAAATAAGACCGCATATTCCTCCCTTTCCGCTGACACGGCGCGCGTGTATGTTAATTTTAATGGCCACAATCAAGGGCTGTACCGATGGGCCAGCGATTTTCTTATCGATAGTTCCGGACAACATCTTGCCTATATCGCATGTGATCCAAATATTACGCGAACGAGTAACCATGAGCGGCGTGCCGTCGTCGTTTATGACGGAAAGGTTTTGGCGGGACCGTTTCCCGGTATTACCGTGCTTTTTATGAGCCCCAGCGGAAAGCATGTGGCCTATACGTTGGACCTCCATTCCTCGAAATTCTATCTCGATAAAAAAGTGCTTGCTCGAACAAGCGCCGTCGTCGATGCCGCCTGGTCGCCGGATGAAAGCCATCTCGCCTTCATCGCTGCGGGCGAGCATGGAAAATTTTTCGTCGTCGCGGATGGGAAACGCTCTCCGCTCTATGAGCGTATTGGCCGCCTCGGATGGAGCGCCGATGGCCGCTTCGTCGAATTTACCGCGATCAGCAATGCAAAAGTGATTACCGTGAAGCAGTCGTTATAATGGCGCTTGCACTTATTCTCCTGATGGCATTTTTTTCGCCGGTCGAGCATTACACCCCGCCGCGGCCTGCGTTTGCCGGAATCCATATTGCAATGCCGGAAGATTCCGCGTTCCTGATCATGCAGCACATCGCGCTTCGGCATGATACGTTGCATGTCGATTCCTTAGTGCTGCTCGAATCCGATTCCGTTCAGATTTTCGGCCAGCCCGCCTATATGCAGGTGCAGCTGCTGCATCATCGCGTGCGAACCATTGTCATCAACTGGCATCCGCTTAGTGGCGGCAGCGCGTACGTCGGCCTGCGCGACGTACTCCTCTCTTATCTCGAACGCTATTTCGGTCTTGGCGTCGTCTTCAATGACGAGACGCTCTCGTATCACCGCTGGGAAACCGAGGACGGCACGAGTGAGCTGTCCCACTCCGATAAATATCTCCGAATCTTCGTCCGCCTCGGAAAGCCGAGGTAAGTCTGTCGTTGCGGCAGGGTGCCTTTTTTCAACGATTTTTCGCCTTTTTGCCTTTTCGAAATCAATTATATGAATTTGCGGGATACGTTTAATTTTCATTTTGGGCATTCCTCAAGAAAGAAAAAAGTTGCCCGAAAAATTTTGAAACTTCATAATTGCCCATAGATGTCCTTCCACCTGATATAGCAAGCCAATAACAAAAGGTAAAGCAATTTCGAAAGTTTTTGGAAAAAAAGAAGGCCGCTGAAGCAGCCTTCTTTTAAATCTATCATGTTAAGCGGCCAAATCCGGGTTAGTGCTGGACCAATAATTTCACCGACTGACCGAGAATGTCGTTCCAAAGCCGCGCGAAGTACGTGCCGTTCGGCAGTTTGGAGCAATCTAACGTGCAGCAGAGGCCAAGCTCCGCGTCCGGCGTCGAATTATAGAGTGTGGAAACGATCTCACCCGCCTCGTTCACCACGATAAGCGTAACTGGAGTTCCCGCCGGCAAATCCAGCACGCAAATCCGCGCTAAGTTCGTCGCGGGATTCGGATGAACCGTCATTTCGAGGCTGGCGGTATCAGCAAGAGGTGCGTTTTGATATTTCGCAATCTTGTAGGCACCACCACCGGAAGTATCGGCAATCGGAATGAGTCGAATTATATCCGCGAATTGGCGATTCTGGAAGACTAAAAGTAGCGAATCGACATTTACCGTGTCGGCAACCGCAGCTAAATACTGAATACGCCATGCCGCCGGTATCGAATCGTTTGTTGACGCGAATCCGGTGCAAATGGTATTATACATGGCGATTGCGGAATCGATCGAACCAAGTACTTCGAAGGTCATCCCGCGTAAAGCGATGGCTGTGGCCTTCAGGTCGTTATTCGCGGTGGGATCAATGGCTAATGCATTGAATGTCCCCAGGAGTTGCGAATACAATTGAAAGGAGTCGATAAGCCGGGCCGCCTCGAAAGCTTCGATAGCACTCGTACGACGTGTGCCCAGTGTAGCCGTTGTATCGAACATTGCTACAAGACGGAAATTGTAATCCGCCTCTAAGGTATCCCCGGTTGTATCGGCCTCAGCCCAAAATGCCGAGGTGGTTGGTGCGCCTCCATCATCGGTGACTCGATAATTGGTGCTGGTGCCACCCCCACCACCTCCTCCTCCGCCGCCGCCTGACGTGCAGCCATCCAGTGAAGGAAGGGAATAGCATGCGGGCGCGAGAGTTTGACTATTGCAGAGATCTGTGCCGCTCCATAGCATATTCGTTCGAACGGTAAGGCAATTCGGGTCCTGCCAGTTATTAGTGCTTGCATCAAATGTGACAGCCGGATTACCAAAAACCTGGGAGACGCTATAGAGAGCGAATTTATTGTAGCCGCAATGGACATCGAGATTGCTAACCGGATCGAGCCAGACATCAAAGGCCCCACATCCATACGTGCCAAAATAATTCGAGGCCTGCGTAAATTGATTTCGCCCCAGCAAAATATAGGGAGGGTTCGCTACGAGGTTTGCAGCAGCCCTCATCTGCGCGTAGCCGCTATAGGTCACGATTCCGTCGCAGTAGGTGTCGAATGTGTTTGCACGGTAATAAGTCGTTCCACTTGCATCGCTCATAATGGCCGCCGCCGTGCGAGTAAAAGCGTTATCGTACACAACTGGATTCGTGCAAAGGAACACATCGAGACAAAACATATCGTCGCTACAGGTGTTGGAGCAGACGAGGGGAGTGGTAAAGTATAGCGATATAGCGCCAACACTATTCGTTACTGTATTGCTTGAAATGTGTGCGAAGGTGGCGCCATCCACATACACTGCCGATTCAAGGTTGTCAAATGTGCAACTATTAATACGAGCATGGATGTAGGGGCCGTTGATGGCCACGCCATCCTGCTCTATTGGAGGCCCGTTTACCGCATCGAAAGAGGAACCATTTACGCCGACAATATAGCTCGGATGGGTACCGGGTAACAACGCATCTCTCTCAAAGCGAAACTCCGTCCAGACTGTCGTAAGATTATAGTGGAAGTGGGAGCCACCGACAGTACCAAGAGGATTCGGCGTTATGTCCATGGCATTTACGGAAACATTATTGAATGTTGCATAGAAGATCGAGCAAAGCGACAGATTCGCCGCATTGCCCCGGCCCAGCATTTTAATGCTGCACGCGCCTGTAACAATGGTTCGGTCCGTGGTCGATACTGCACCATCTATCTCGGCCAATTGGCCTGACAAGCCAGATACCTCGAATATTCCATTGCATTGGACCGTGCCATAGCTGAATACGGTTTTCGTGCCGTCTTTAATTTCGAGAGTACCTCCCGGATCCACCGTGATCAGTTGGGTAAATTCGGAATGGGAATTCGATTGCATAATGAGCGTGCCGCCACTAACGACATGAATTGGAACCTTAAATGTAGCCCGGTTATCCTCGCTCGTGGTTTCGACGCTCAGAGTTCCATCGACTTCGATATTATTCGTTCCGCTTGGGTTAAAAGTACTGCCATCGAGGACATGCACCGTGCAGCCTTGATCGATTATCGTTTGTCGCGCAACTGTAAACGTGCCCTGGAGATTCACTTCCCGATAGCTCGTTTCATAAGGATATGTTTCTGTAACAGGATCCTTGGAAGAGGCATTATCATTCTGGTCCGTGGTACTCCGAGCATAACCACTAATGTGTCCGCCAATCTGGTCACGAAAATAGCGGAGGATGAGGAATCCGCCATTTTGGAGAAGCGGGGAACGCTGCGCATCATTTATGCCCATAGTGTAGACAAAGTTCTCGTCAGAATAGGTTTGTGTCGCACGAACGTCCGGCATGCAATCATAAGAACCATAGAAGAATCTTTGAATGTTCGAAGTGGAAGAGAGAGCATAAAAGAAGTCACTATTAATGTCGTAATTCAGCGTGGGAATCCAATCGAAGTAGGCGCGTTCGATAACAGGATGGGTGGTGTTCGCCGGGACTTGGCCGGGAGTAATAAAATTCGAAAGATCTATTACTCTTACTCCCTGACTATAACCTGCCATATAGACCTCGGTTGCAGCGGGCCCACTGGGAACTACATTCGTCTCGCCGTAGAATGTCTTAGGGCGATGGATCGTATAAGGCGCGCGGCTTGTATTTCCAATCGAGCAATCCGTTGGAGCAATTCCATCCGTTACTCCAGCAATCGCTGTATTTGCGAGCACGGGCGTATGGGTTCCCGCAAGCCGGTCGGCGGGACTTTGCTGAATTGGATCGTATGAACCCGCCGGGCCATTATTAGTGCCGGTTCCGGCTATCGTTTCCTGGTCCGGGTTAGAGTACCAGATTCTGAGGTAGTTCCCAAAGAGCCTGTGATCTTCTGATGGCTCAGGATGCAGGGGATCTCCATAATTGCTCGTGTTCTTATAATTCACAGCGTCCCGAAAGTGCACATAATAATCGCCAGTATTATAATTGATCGAAGAACTCGGAACGGTGAATAGGGGCCAGGGCGATAAACAGCAGTTTCTGTCTGTGACAACAGGATCCATGGAATAGGGGCATTGGTAATTCATGCCATTGTTGCCATAGCCAGAGTCGGTTGGACTCCAACTCGGGCTGGCTAATTCGTTTGTGGTGAGAAACAGCAAATTGTTGGCGTCAAATCGCAGAAGGTCGAACGAATGATTGCTATAACACGTCCAATCCGTATGAGTTGTGGAGAGTTTGCTCGATGGTGAAGAGCGATCGTTATGGAAATCCCAGCTCCCACCTGTCACAGGCTTTTCTATCGCGTTGCTCGGATTCGAAAAATCCACTTCGATCGTCTGGCATCCTCCCACTTCGGGCCAATTCGGGGAATTAGCATCGCAATCTCCGCATGGGTTTATGGGATATTTGCCATTGACATCCGTGCAAGTAGCCGCGGGAATGTCAGGGCCTTCCAGTTCCTGGGCAAAAGCTTCACGATCTTGCTCGTTTCTTCCAAAGCGTGTGATATAAATAATAAGGGTATTACCATTCGTACTCGGCTTGATGTAACCCCGTGCTTCCTTTATACCTGGCACGTTGGCGCCATTGTAGAGCGGAGGTGTGTGGGCCGCATCATAGTAATAACATTCGATGGGCTCCAGCGGCTGCGCGGGTAGCGGCTGCCCGTTATTATCAAGGCACCCATCGGCTCTGCCATTAACTTGGCACGAATGAGCGCAGTCCCATGGGTATTCCATCACGCGTGTCGGGACAACGAATGCCGTTGGGCTCTGGGCATTCGGGTCATTATAAAGTCCGGTCGTTGCCACGTTCCCATTCTCGGAACTCGCATTATTTCCACCGAGCAGGAAGAGATCGAGATAACTTTCATATTGAGGTGCTGGGGTACAGGCGCTCTCATACTGACCGCCGGGGATCAGCATAACTCCTTCCGTTCGCTCGCACCAAATATATTCGGCGCTGCTGCACGTCGGGATCGGATTTAGGTGATTGGGGTCCTTATCGCTAAAGCGCGTCGTGTTATCCTTTTCGATGTAGCCGATATACACCGAGTTAGTCATAACGCCCGAATTCGGGCCGGCGTCGAGATGCGCGCTGCTGCGGCCCGAGGCATCGTCGATATCGATCATGTTGTACGTACTGCTACCGTATTGGGCGACGTGAGCCAGCGCGGCAGTCAGGTCGAAAATCAGGAAGCGAGCGGAACGAGTAATGGGCAAGTTGGTTTTTGTCATATCATGTGCTACGGGAACATCGCCGCAATTGACAACCGCGAACGTATGACCGGCGAGCGCACCGCTACCGCTCGGGTGGTTATCGACCCAATGAACATTGCGATCGAATTCGATTTGGGAAGGCCTTTTTGTATCTTTCGTATGATCGCCGTTGGGGTCTACGTAATTCGCATCATACACCCAGGATGATCCCTTAATAAGCACGGCGGTAAAAGGATTTCGCGGATCGGTTACGTCCTCGATCCACACCCACTCGTTTTGAGCATCGCAGAGATAAACATGGACGTGTCCTGAATTGTCAGTTTGCTCGAACATTTGGAAATACTCGGCAACGCCGGTAGCGTCGGTTCCGGAAGGCGTATTGACCCGCGCTGATTTGACGAGTTCCATGTTTTTGGACCAAATATTGTCTTTGGTCCATAAGGCTTTGCCGTTCCCATCGTAGGTCGGTTCCGGCTGCGCCCGAAGTGACGAAGAAAGCAACACCGCGAAAGCCGCGAGAATTATTCGTGTTTTCATGGGAAGAGAAGATTAAAAAAGTGAAAAAATGATTTTTACTGCAATATCACCGGCACGACCTTCAAAACCCTTCCATCGCTCAATAGAAGAGAGACGAAATACGCGCCTTCGGAAAGTGAATGTGAAAAATCAATTGTGGTTTCGCTATCGCCTTTTGCCAATGGACTTGAAATGAGGCGCTGGCCTAAAATATTGTAAAGATCGAAATGGGCAGCACCCGGAGGGAGATTGCCAATTTCCATTTTGGAAGAATAGAGCCGAACCCAAGTGCTGTCCGTCGGAGATTCCGTACCGCTAACTACCCTCGACGTACTACGCGGCATTTCGCGTTTATAAATGCTGTAGGTCCCCGTATCTCCCCACTGTTTTGGCGGTATTATGGCCCAAAGGATTCTCGGGTTTCGCTTGTCCATGCTGAATATACCATACCATTCCGTATCGTCCCAAATTTTAGTGAAGGAGCGGCCCCCATCCGAGGAATAAAACCACCAATTGTGATTTGAATCATAAGGCCCGCCATTTTGGCTTTGATGGTCTATTCCAATAGGCAGTAGTATGAAATTAGAATCGGCAAAATAAAAAATTGAAGTTCCGAAATACCAGCCATTTTGAAGAGTCAAGGTGTCCGGTATCCCTGGAACGAGACTATCGGCCCAGTCCATGACTTTATAATCGTTGCCGCTGTCGCCGTTCCATGTAACGATCCCACGCGCTATGTCGTAACCCGGTTCATAGCCCCAGTGTTTTCTAATCTCGCCAGGATAGCCGATCCCCGCTTGTTCCTGGCCATAAGTATAGCCATTACCGACAGGCCAACTGCTTCCTAACACATCAAAAAGCCCGTTCCAATTATTGAAGTCTTTTCCATCATCTTCCGTCTTATACCAATCGATAACGGTCTCGTCGCCGTCCGTCGCCATCGCGTACCACTTCCCATGTTGGCGTTCATCCATGAGCACGTTACGTTCTACACCAACACCGTAGCGTGGATATGGAAGCAAGAGGTGCGTCCACGTTTTTCCTGTATCGGTCGAGCGAACAATGTAAGAGTAACTCATTTCAGGGAAATCAGGATTATTCGTTCGCTGCCCAAATTCGATGTAGATGGTGCCGTTGTCGGTCGGATCGAGCCAGCTACGGGCGTATTTAACTTCTCCGCGCGGAAAATGAAATTGCGCGGTATCGACAAAGAACTTTTGATTGACCGTGCCAAGGTTCGTCGAAAGGTAGATCGTATCGGCCCAATAAGAGTGGGCATCGGGGTAATTCGACGGCACTACTATGCGGATCGGGTCATGGTTAAAAATGTACCCCTCATAATAATCTGAGGCGGGACTGGCAGGCCCGAAGTATTGCCATTGATGATCAAGCGTCAACCCACCGTCGAGGGAGAAGAAAGTTCCGCTTGGTTTACCGGGGCGGACATCGCCCAGTCCTATAATTAATGTATCCCCATAGGCAGCCGTTATGCTGACATCGTACACCGAATCGAAGCTCCGCACGTAAGTCCATCCGGCGGCGACCATGGAGTCGTTTTGCGCGGTGTGGGTTTGGGCATAGAGGGAACTGCCCGCGGCAAAGGCGAGGAAAAGAGAAGCGATACATAAGAGGGGCTTCGGGAACATCAGCGGCTCTCGGTCTTAGAATGAGAATAACACGTGGACCGGCAATTCGTTGCACCCACATCGCAGAGATATACGTGCGCTACATCATCGAACATCTGAAAATATTCGCCCACGCCGCCGCCCGTGCCATCGTTCGCCGGCGCCTTGACGGATTTTATTAGTTCCATGTTTTTGGACCAAATATTATCTTTGCCCCAAATGGCATTACCGTTGCCATCGTAGCTCGGCTCCGGCTGCGCATGGAGTAAGGAAGCAGAAAACACACTCGCTAAAGCGAGAAGAATCGGTCTATTTTTCACGGCGGTTGAAAGTTTGAAAAGTGAAAATTGAAATTTATCGCACGATCTCCGGAAGAGACTTAATGATCGTTCCAGCTCTCGAAAATATTGCAATCACATACGCTCCCGGCGAAAGCGGAGTTTGAAACTTGGTAACACGGTTCTGCTCATAAGGCCATAATGGAACCGCAAGAATTCGCCGTCCCAAAATATCGAATATTTCGGCCCGATCCGCATCGGGTTCGAGATGCCCGAATTCGATTTCGGAAGTCATAAGTTGAGCTGTAATGTTATCGCTCTGGATATGTTCCCTAGCGACTTCCGAGGAACTATGGGGCATATCGCGGTAATAGACATCCGAGTTAACCATGGGTCCCATCATGGAATCCCAAACTACAATGTACTGCTTCGTTATGGAGTCCCACTCGGCAACGGAGTCATAGGAAATAACTTGATCTCCGATGGAGTCATTCATCATGGCCCAGATTCTATAAGAATTCCGGCGGTCGAGTGTGAGAGAAATAGGCTCGGGAAGCTTTGATGCAAGTGTATTTTTCTCGTGTGCTAGTTTCGTAAATGGACCGTAACCTGTAGAGGAATAGAACCACCATATTTCGTACGTTCCGTGCTCCGAATTGTCATTATAAATAAGATCCTCAGAAATGGGTACCAGGATCGGTGTTGGATTATTGGCACTGAAATCGTAGTACCAAATCCCGAAATACTTCCCATCAAACCCGTCTATGGAATCGGGTATTCCCGGGACCAAGCTGTCGGCCCAATCGTAAAGGGTATGGGGATTTCGATAATCGTCTTTCCAGGCTTCAAATCCCCTCGCATTGCTTGTGTTTCTCGGAGACCAAGGCCTACGCAATTCTCCTGGATAGCCTACCCCTGCTTGTTCTCCCCCACTCAACATTCCCTGGAATGGATAGCACGGCACGTAATTGCCAAGGGAATCGGTCTTGTACCAATCGACACAGCCTTCATCGCCATCGGTGACCATAAAATAAGTTAGGCCATGCTGGCGGACATCCATAATCGCCTGCCGGACCGTTCCATTTAGGCCTCCGCCGTAGCTGGGAGATGGCAAATTCAAGACCGTCCACGTTTTTCCCGTATCGGTCGATCGGGCAATCGATGATTGGTTGAACTGCGGGAAATCGTAATCACCGTCCGTGATTCCATACTCGAGGTAAAATGTCCCGTTGTCCGTGGGGTCCATCCAGAAATTCTTAAAGCTATGAGCGCCCGGGACGTTCGGAGGTGGCGGCCAATTGAAGTTAGCGGTATCGATAAGGTACGTGCGATAACTTCTTCCCAAGTCAGTCGAAATGAGGTCATTAAATACGCGAGCATCGCCAGGTAATGAAGTTGCCACTGCAACGGGATCCCGGTCGAAAAACTGCCCATAGGATGGACCATATATCGGATCGCTTGAGATCGGCATCCAGCGATGGTCTATGGTCTTGCCTCCGTCAACTGAGACAAGGATCGCGGTATCGGCACCCTGGTATAGCACGGTATCGCCATAAGGTTTAATGCTGACTCCCGCAGGCCCGAGCGAGTCAAAGCTATGCACCCACGTCCATCCGGCTGCAACCATCGAGTCGTTTTGCGCGGTGTGGGTTTGGGCATAGAGGGAACTGCCCGCGCATAACGTGAGAAGCACCACCGCTATTATGAAAGCTTTCATAACCACCTCGTTTTTTTAACACAAATCGGTCACATCCTCATGGCTGTCGGGCCGGTTCACAAAGTAAGAACACCCGAATTTGCCGAAAGCTTCACCTAAATTAAAAATTTTTCAAACAGCGAATACCCTCAATATGGCCCGCGAATTGCTGACATTTCGCTTAATTCGAGATCATGGTTGCCTCCTATCCTCCAAAGGCAGCGTGGTCTTTTCGGTTTGCAATAATCACTTAAATTCACAAAAACACTATGAAACATTGTTTTCGTCTTGCGGCTATTGCGCTTGCATTGACATTTTTCAACTCGGCTTCTTTCAGCCAAACCTCTACCAATGCCTCGGGCACCTTCACCGTTCAAGGCAGGCTTACGGACATGAACGGCGTGGCAATCCCCAACGGGATGCAGACCATTACCGCCCGGGTATATGCCGCCGGCAATGCCAACGCGGTTTACACGGAAACGGATACGGCCACGACCACCGATGGCGTCTTTACGATTCTGTTGGGATCGGGGCGTTCGAACCAGACGCTATCGCTGAATGCGAATACGAGTTACTCGCTTGGCATCACGGTCGGCACTGGAACGGAGCTTCAGCCGCACATCCCCATCGCGTCCGTTCCGTTTGCCTCCACGGCGCATACGGCAGATACGGCGAACTTCGCGCTCGGAATTACCGGCAGCGCCGCTGCTTCGATCGACTCCAGCATTCTCGCGGGCGTCGGTTCGAATATCGTGACCAGCGTCAACGGCCTGCACGGCAACGTCATCCTGCAAGGCGGCGGAAACCTTGGCCTCACCACCAGCGGCGACACCATCGGGCTGACCTTCACCGGCAGCGGCAGTGGCGGCCTTACTCTTCCTTTTTCACAAACGCTTAGCTCGGGCGGCAGCTTATTCAGCCTGACGAATTCCGGAAGCGGTTCGGCGGAGCTTATGGCAAACACGGGCACCGGCAATGCGCTGGATCTGGCGGCGAACACTGGCTCCGCGCTCTCGGCAACCGCGAACGGTACTTCTTCCACGCTCGATATTACCAATACCGGCGGCGGGGTTGGGCTGACCGCCTTATCGACGATGAGTTCCGCGATCAATGCCACAACGAATTCTTCTACGGCAACCACGCTCATGCTCAAGAATGCCGGTAGCGCTTCCGTGAGCCAACTCGTACAAGCCATGAGCGCATCAGGAACCGTGCTGGATCTCACGACCCAGGGTATGACGCTTACCGCCCCTCAGGATATATCGAGCACGCTCCTGGAACTCAAAAACACCTCGGCAAATGGAAACCTCTTCGCTGCTCTCAATGCCGGTGGCAGTTCGGTCTTTACCTTAGCCGGTACGGGCGCGGCAACGCTCAATGCTTCCACAGGTACTGCATTGACGATTACCGGCACCACCGGGACGGCCATCAGCGCGACCGGTAGTAATGACGCCGCTGCCGTGCTCCAGTTGCGAAACACCTCCGCAAACGCCAGCGCGGGGCTCATCTCCGCCGTAAACGGTGCCGGTACTACTGCGTTTTCCGTGGCCGGCAATGGCGCTACGAATATTCAATCCTCGGCCGGTACCGCGCTGAACGTAGCTGCTTCCAGCGGCACGGCGATCAATGCGACGACCTCCGAGGCCGACAGCTCCGCATTGCAGGTCCAGAATACGGTATCCGGCAGCACGGCGGCAAAAATCGTTGGCGGGCTTTCGGTCGTGGGACCGGTGGGAACGAGCCTGATCGCAGCAGGAAGTCTTACCACGAACATAATGAATGCTTATGCGAAAGCAAACTCCATTATTCTGATAACGGTCACGTCCGCTATAAACGGCATCAGTCCGCTTGCCGTGACGAACACCGGAAACGGGCAGTTCACCGTATCCGAGCTTAGCGCGGTGCCGATTAACACGGCGATCAACTTCAATTATCTCATCATCAATCAGTAAATCGGGAGAACGCGCCATGAAAAAAATACTGATTCTCACAGCCTTCGCCGCACTTGCATTCTGCTCAAATGCGGCCCAGGCCCAGATTATGCTGCAAAAGGCGGTCATCTCCTCGGGCGGGGCCTCAGCCTCCTCGAACGCAACGACGCAAATGGGTTCCACCGCGGGCCAGCCCGTTGTCGGAGTCGCATCGAATTCCCAAATGCGGGCGGAGTTCGGCTTTTGGATACCCTCGGCGGCTCCTTCGGCCGTCGGAGCCGGAGCGCCGGCGATGACGCTTGGCTTGCAAGCCTGGCCGAATCCCGCCTCGGATGGGACGAAGCTTACCCTCACGATCGGCAGCGCCTCGGACTTGGATCTTCGGCTCTTCGATATTACCGGCAAGCAAGTCCGAAGCATTTTCAGCGGACCCGCCTCCGGAACGTTGAACCTCGATCTCGATGTATCTGGTCTGCCAGCTGGCTCCTACATCCTCGCGGCTCGGATTCCCGGACAGTTAGTCGAGAAGCGGATTTCCGTCTTTCGGTAACCGCTTCTTTTGGGGTTGTTCCTTGATTTTTAAATCGACGATAGGAACGAAGGGCATCTATTCGAATAGATGCCCTTTTTATTTACTGCCGTAAGGTTGCCGTTTGCAACGGCCCGGTTCGAAAGAACAAGGATCAGAGTACCCGACGGCCCTGAATAATACGGACGAGCACCACGATGATCGCGATAATGAACAGGACGTGAATGATCGTACCGATATTCCAGATCGTGAAGCCCAAAAGCCACGCGATAATTAGCAGAATAAGAATTGCCCAAAGCATAATCGTATTAAAAAAAAGTTCAAACCACCGGACGACGGCCCTGGATTAGACGCACCAGCACCAAAATAACCGCCAGCACCAACAGTAGGTGAATCAGCCCGCCGCCGATACTCGTCACTACTCCCAAAACCCAAAGTACCAGCAGTATCGCGATAATGGTCCAAAGCATAATAGTCTTTTTATAGACAATTACCGTACCAAAAGCCATTTTGTAGCGCAAACTTCAGTTTGCGACCACTCATTCCGGGCCGCAAACTGAAGTTTGCGCTACATTCCGATCGCCGTTCCGTCCGCCTGATATATCTGCCCCGATGGAATATCGGGGTCCGCGATCAGCCGGTACACCGTCTCCGCGATTTCTTCCGGCTCAATAATCCTTCCCTCGCGGTTCATCATGGCGAACATCGCTTCGGCTTTTTCCAAAGTCGCCCCGCGCGACATCGTCGCCTGAATTGCCTCGCTTAGAATTTGAGTCCGTGTAAATCCGGGACAGATCGTGCTGAATTTTACATTCGTTTTCCGAAATTCCTCCGCCAGTGCTCGCATCATCCCCAGCAGCGCATGTTTCGAGGCCGTGTAGGCAGCGGTGTAACGAAATCCTTCCAGCGCCGCCGTCGAGGCGTTCGAAATGACGTGGAAATCGCAAACTGAAGTTTGCGCTACACTCGCAGCGATCATTCCCGGCAAAAAAGCACGCGTCATATAAAACGCGCCATCGACGTTCACCGCGAACGTCTCCCGCCACACATCATCGGTCACCGATTCGAATTTCGAGCTGGGCGCGATGCCCGCGTTGTTGACGAGAATCGTTACCGTACCAAGCTCGCTCGCGATGTCATCCCGAAGCGCGTGGACTTCGGAGGATATTGTTATATCGCACGGAGTCGCGTATGCCTTCCCGCCGCGCTCGATAATCTCATTCCGGAGCGCGGTGATCTCCTCGCTCGTGCGAGCTACAAGAACGACCGGTATCCCCGCATGTGAAAGACGAAGCGCTATCGCCCGCCCTATACCGCGGCCCGCGCCCGTGATGAGGGCTAAGTTCTCCGACATTCCGCTATATCATTATTGAACCCGCGTAACCGTAAGGTAGGAATTAGCCTGCAGCCGCAATGTAGTGCCGCCCACACGTTCACACTTGAGCAGCAGGCTGCCGGACGTTGTACCCGTTAGAACAATTCCCTTCACATGCACGAACGTTTCATACGTGCTGTTATTATTTTCGATACCGAGCGCCACGGCCGTCGCCGTGCCACTGGTATTTACCACGGTCGAATTCCCCGGGTTTGAATTTTGAGCGTCATCCCATCCAAATTTTAACGTGGAACCGCCGGGCACCGAGAACGCAAGCTTCCCATCGGTTCCGTTCGCGCTTTCATCGGTAAACGAAAGGAAGGCGTCGAAGGTGTACGTCGCGCTAGTATCGAGCGCGATCGAAAGATGGGAATCGCTCGTAAGGGCCGTCGAAGTATAATCCTGATACGCAGTTTTTCTCGCAAATTTTATCTGCCCGATATTCGACCAGCTTAAATTTCCCGAGCCATCATTCACCATCGCGCTTTGCTGGCCCGATGTCGAGGCGGCCGATGTTGGAAGCGTGTAACTGAGAT
>DASRZC010000014.1:0-12209 GCA_035686785.1 Kapaibacterium sp. (SeqCode) | reverse complement strand
ACAAGATCGAGCCGATCACGCATTTCGGGAAATACGTGGCCTGACTGCTCCGAAACAACTACGGCAAGATCGAACAGAAACGGTTCGTTGAAGCCAAGGTTACGCCCATATCGCACGGCGCGCCGCAAAATTCTGCGGAGCACATATCCGCGGCCTTCTTTACCCGGCAATGCTCCATCCGCGATAGCGGAAGTGAGTGTCCGAACATGATCGGCAATGACGCGCATGGCAATATCCGCTTTTTCATCGGCCCCATAAGTCCGATTGGTCTTATGGGCTAACCAACTCAGAAACGGCTGAAAAATATCGGTGTCATAGTTGGAAGATTTCCCTTGCAGCACAGCGCACACCCGCTCGAAGCCCATGCCGGTATCGACGTGCTTCATCGGCAACTCTTCTAAAGATCCATCGGGATTTCGGTTATATTGAATGAAAACGAGATTCCAAATTTCGATTACTTCGGGCACTCCTGCATTGACCAAAGAGCCGCCGGATTTATCCAGCGTACGGTCGAAATGGATTTCCGAGCATGGGCCGCAGGGCCCCGTCTCACCCATTTCCCAGAAATTATCTTTCGCGCCGAAGCGGAGAATGTGCGTGGGATCAATGTCGGTCACATCTTTCCAAAGCTCAAAACTTTCCTCATCCGTTTCATAGACCGTTGCGAAGAGCCGGGATTTATCAAGTTTCCAAACTTTGGTGAGAAGTTCCCACGCCCATTCGATCGCTTCCTTCTTTCCATAATCTCCAAAGGACCAATTGCCGAGCATCTCGAAGAAAGTGTGATGATACGTATCATGCCCGACCTCCTCCAAATCGTTGTGCTTGCCGGAGACGCGAATGCACTTTTGTGTATCGGCGGCGCGCGTGTAGGAACGGGAACCCTCGCCGAGGAATACATCCTTGAACTGGTTCATTCCGGCATTGGTGAAGAGGAGCGTTTTATCGCCGTGCGGGATCACCGGCGCGCTGGGGACGATCTCGTGCCCCCGCTCGCGAAAAAAATTAAGGAAGCTCTGGCGGATTTCTTTGGAAGTCATAAGTTTTGAAGAACACCAATGGTGTAGGAATGTTCAAAAAACAGAAAAAATGAGGCCGCGGCGTGACGATTTGGGGTGCTAATTATGACAAATGAATGTTCCAACCAATATGAAGAAGTACTATCCAAAAAAACTCTCTTCGGGAAACAACAATACCGTGATTGCGCTTTCCGCATCCGAGTGCGGAAAGCTGTTCGCGGGAGATACGCGATCGGATATCGGCTCGGAGGCGGAGAAAATGAAATTTGCCAATCGGGTAAACGATCTCGTAGTTAAGTTCCGGCGGCTCGATTATTACGAACCGGCGGCGTCCGAGATGCTCGTCATGGAACGACTCTATCCGCTCGATTATCGCGGTTACGAATTGGAAAAAAGAGAGTTATTCTTCGATGTCTTTGCCGATGAATTACGAGCGCTTCACGATGCCGGTTTTGTGCATCACGATATCAAGCGCCCCCCGACCGAACGCGGCGAACCGTATGACAACGTATTCCTCACCGAGCGAGGACTGCGTCTCATAGACATTGGAATTTCGGCGCTTCGATCGCATGTGGGCGATAAATTATTCGCGCATTACGTTGCCCAGGAACACAAAGAATTGATGGAGTTCAAAGAGTATTTTCTTGCGAGATAATAAAGAAGAACGAGAGAATAAGCCCAGCGCGTGTAGGAACGGGAACCCTCGCCGAGGAATACATTCTTGAACTGGTTCATCCCGGCGTTGGTGAAGAGGAGCGTTTTATCCCCATGCGGGATCACCGGCGCGCTGGGGACGATCTCGTGTCCCCGCTCGCGAAAAAATTCGAGAAAGCTTTGGCGGATTTCTTTGGAAGTCATGCGGATTCGAAAACACGAATGGGGCGGGAATGTTCAAAAAAGGGACATGCTAATTCGTATTTTTGTATATGACCCTCAAGGCCAATTTAGCGAGCCGGACAATTTTCGGATTCGCATGGCTCATTCTTGTTTTGGGAATCATGCTGATGGCCCCGGCGTGGACACTCGATTATTGGCAGGAGTAGGTTTATTTATTCCTCTTTGCCGCTTCATCCGACGTAATCCAGCGAATCCATACAATCCGGGTAATCCAGAGCCTGCCCTGGGCTTGTCGAAAGGTTCAGGCTACATCGAACATCAAAAATTCCGCTTCGCCATTTTCTGGCGCAACAATTCGGACTTCGCTCTCGTCTTCGAGCGCGAGGCTGTCACCATGCGCGAGTGGAATTTCATTCACCACAATACTTCCACGTACTACTTGCAAAAATCCGGCTCTTCCCTCGATAAAGTGATGGGTGATCTCCGCGCCGTCGGAAACAATGCTCGCGTAAAGCGTCACATCCTGATGGATCATCAGGCTGTCATTGCGGCCGTCGTGCGAGGCAATGCGGCAGAGCGTGTTGTGCTTATCCTGATCGTGAAACGTGCGCTGCTCATAGCTGGGATGGAGTCCGGCGCGCGCTGGCATGATCCAAATTTGCAGAAGATGCACCGGCTCTTTCGGCGATGAATTGAATTCGCTATGGACGACGCCCGTACCGGCCGTCATGCGCTGCACATCGCCCGCGCTAATGATGCCGGAGTTACCCATGGAGTCCTCATGTTTGAGCGCGCCGGAAAGAAGGTAGGTAATAATTTCCATATCGCGATGCGGGTGCATGCCGAAGCCTTTCCCTGGCGCGACGCGATCCTCGTTGATGACGCGGAGCGAGCGAAAATGCGTGTGCGCGGGATCGTAATAATCCGCGAAGGAAAAAGTGTGATACGTATCGAGCCAGCCGTGATCGAAATGGCCGCGCTCGTTCGATGGACGTTTGGTGAGCATGGAATTAGTTTTACGGAATAGCTATAGAACGGAATAGCTATAGAAAAGACGAACGGATATAAAATCATTCCTTTCTTCTGTACACCAGCCATCGATGAATGACCGTATCGAAAGAATAACGTTTTTGGAGCAATTCTGTAACGCCCGGTATCGCCTCGATTCCGTTAATGAACGGTGTTTGGTCCTCGAATACTAACAGCTTTGGACGAATGTTGGCAAGGCGCTCGGCAAATTCCGTTCTCCATTGATTCTGGTAGCTGGTAAAGGTTCCATCCGGCTGGCGAAAGAGAAGGGCCTGCGCGGTTGTAAATGGAGTCGCTTCCGGCCGATCCACTCTCCATCGAAGACCCGCTATCATCGAGATCACTTCGACCGTATCGTGCGCGGAGGTATGTTGGTTAATATAAGCCGCTGCTGCTTCGGTCGGCGCATATCCGAAGGTGGAATCGGGGTTCTCTTCAGAATAGGCTGCGCGAAGTGACCCGCCCTGTCGCACGAAAGGAGCCACCATGTGCCAGGGATACAACACTGCACTAACGACAAGTAGCAGCGTCCAAAAGCCGATGGAACCCCATCGGCCCAATCGTTCTTTCCAATCCAAAGCGAGCAGGGCCGGGACTGGCATAAAGAGAGCGTAGAAGGGAGTAAATTGATAGGTCAGGAGTGATCGCATTACCAAAATGCTGAAGAGCAGGGCCACATAGGAAAAGAACAGAAACCACTTTTCCCGATCAGAGAGAGGCTGATCGAGAAGCCGCCAACCCTTATGGCGGTATAAAGCAATCGAAAGCAGCCAACTTCCCAAAAGCGCATAGCAAAAATTCGGATAGCGGTTAAACCACCCAGAAAGTGCTGCATGGGCAGCCATGGGAGTATAAACATCGATATTGAACTGAATCGCAGTGTTCCATGCTTCCGCGAAGCCATCGGAAGTCATCAAATAGGGTAATGTGAAGAGTAGCACTATCATGCCAAACCCCAGTAGGGTATAGGCCCAGGCCTTTCGGCCTCGGGCACTCCGAAGCGTGAAAAGGGTAATCAATGCTACCGGCAGGAGGAGCGCAAAGGTCGGGCGGAGGGCCGCAGCAAATCCGTAGCTGGCTCCGCCGGCCAGGAGCAATATTCGCCGGAGAACCGGCGCACGATAGGCAACGATAAGCGCTCCGGAGGCGAGAAGAAGCGGCAAGATGGCAAAGCCATCGCGCTGCCCCATGACAGCACTATTGCCCTGAATATAAAAGAGTGAAAACATAAGGCAGGCAAGGAGCCCGACGGCCTCGGAAACCCAGAGACGGCTCACACGGTACAATACGAACACTGCCGCGATCTGCCAGAGATATTCCAGAAACCGAAATCCCAACATCGAATTACCGAACCAGGCAATGCTAAGAGCATGCAGCAGCACAATGCCGGGAAAATTGTGATCCCAGCTTGCAAGATATGGGAGGCCGTGGTATCGGTAGAGCACCACCCCCATCGCCTGATAAATATCATTATCTCCGTTGAACTGATAGAGCAAAATTGCAGGCAAGAGAAGCAACGCAATCGCCGAGAGGATCATAATCGACGCCTTCGACCAAAGCAAGGGCTTTCCGGAATCTGTATCGCGGGACAAAGGTAAATTTTCTGCCGGCATGGGGTTCATGGATGCATATTTTTCAGTAGTCAAAGAAACTCTTGCCGAAATAAATATGAACTTGTTTGTGCTGCCAGATAAAAATACACCGCATTAAACGAAATAACCAACGCCTTATGGCGCGGGCCGGTTTTAGAGTGCTCCTGAGGTAGGACTTGAACCTACGACCCTCTGATTAACAGTCAGATGCTCTAACCAACTGAGCTACTCAGGAATCAGTGTAGCATCCGCTTTAGCTTGTGCTACGAGAGGCGCAAAACGTGAGTCATAATAGTGAGGTTCCACTTCGAACAAGCTAAAGCTCATGAGCGATCATCCTATTCTATACATCACAGGGAATATTTCTTTCGTTTTCGCCAGAGCGTGGCGCTGTCGATTTTGAGGATGCGCGCGGCTTCTTCCAGGCTCGATGTGCGGCTAATGACTTGCGCGATATAGTCGCGCTCGACCTCTTCGAGCGACCGGAGCGCGGCCATGCCATTCCCGGAGGACGAATACTCCCCAACATTCGAACTTCCACTCCCGATATGTGCGGGCAAATCCTCAAGCTCGATCGTTCGGCGATTTCCAGCCAACACCGTCGCGCGAAGCATCGTATTCTCCAGCTCGCGGACGTTTCCGCGCCATTCATAGCCCAAAAGCGCGGCGCGGACGGCCTCGGACATTTCCGGCAGCGCGCCTTTGGATACGCCCGCCACGAACGCCTCGGCAAGTGGCAGTATATCTTCGCGTCGAAGACGGAGCGGAGGAATTAACAAACGCACGCCACTCAAGCGGTAAAATAAATCCTCACGGAATTCGCCACGCTGGATCGCTTCTTCAAGATTGCGATTCGTCGCAGCGATGATTCGCACGTCCGCATAGCGTGTTTCGTTTTCACCAACGCGCTGAAACTCTCGACTCTGCAAAAACCGGAGAAGCTTCGCCTGCATTGCGGGAGGGATCTCGCCGATCTCATCCAAAAAAAGCGTGCCGCCATTTGCCGCCTCGACGCGGCCCACGCGGTCTTTGAGCGCGCCGGTGAACGCGCCTTTCACATGCCCGAATAGTTCCGATTCGATAAGTTCGGAGGATAGCGCGGCGCAGTTTAATTTCACGATCGGGTTTTCTGCGCGGTCGCTTCGCTTGTGAATAAAATCTGCGACCAGTTCTTTCCCGGTTCCCGTCTCGCCTTCGATGAGCACGGTGAGTGGCGAGTTCGCAACACGCTCCGCCATCCGAAGCACGCCGAGATAGGTCGGGTTTTGCGTGATGATCTCGCTCGTCGCGTGGGAAGAAGTATGGAGCACGTGCGATTTCATCACGCGTTCCACGAAATCGGCCAGCTCTTTCAGCTCGAACGGCTTTTGAAGATAATCATACGCGCCGAGCTTCATCGCCGCGACCGCAGTATCCACCGTGCCATGAGCGGTGATGATGACGACGGTCAGGTCCGGCATCCGGCGGTGCAACTCTTGCATCAGCGTAATGCCGTTCATCGGAAACATCATGAGGTCAATGAAGGCAACATCGTATTGCTTCTCTCCGAACAAATCTTTATCGGTCTCCCGAAGCGCGGCCTCGGCTTCCTGGAATGCGGCGACATCATACCCCAGTGCGGTCAGGCCGATCGACATCGTCTTCACGATGTGCGGCTCGTCATCTACGATAAGCAGGCGTCCCTTCATGCGACTTCCTCCACTTCGGGAACCCGTTCGAGATGGAACCGAACGGTGAACGTGCTCCCCTTCCCCACGGTGCTATCGAGTTCCACGCGCCCCTCATACCGCGCGGCAATCTCGCGCACGATCGCCAATCCCAGGCCCACCGAGCCGGGCGTGCTCAAGTCTCGGTGTTTGATTTGCACGAACTTTTCGAATATTCGCTGCTGATCCTCCGGTGCAATGCCAATGCCGGTATCGGTCACGCGGAGTGTAAGCTCTTGCGCGGGCGCATTCCATTCCGATGCAATCGAAACCGTGCCTCCTTGCGGCGTATATTTCAGCGCGTTCGATAACAAATTAGTGAGAACACTCGTGAAATGCTCGTGTGAAATCCGAAATCGGCCCTCGGCACTATCGTTTGCTTTCAATGCCACACCGCGCTCCTGATACATTGGCCGCATCGAGCGCAATAGTTCTTCGATCGTCGCGCGCACGTCGATCTCTTCCTCTGCGCGAGAGACATCCGAAACACTTTCGAGACGCGACAGCGTGAGCAAATCGCGAATGAGTTTCGCGAGCCGACGCGCATCCGCTTTCGAAGCGCCAATAATATCGTGCTGCTCTGCGTTCAGTCTTCCAACCAATTCATCGCCTAAAATATCGAGCGACATCGTCATCGAGGTAAGAGGTGTTCGAAATTCATGCGAAACCTTCGCGATGAAGTCGGATTTCATTTGGTCGAGTTCCTTGAAATGAGTGATGTCCGTAAAGAGAACGAGGATTCCGGCGAGCGGTTCGTTCCCAATTTCGTTCGAAGTCGCGTTCGCGAGAATGCGGGCCACGCGAATCCGATAATGCCGCATTGCACCATGCAACGGGATCGAAACAATGGGCGGAGCGGCAAGCACTTCCTCGAACGGTGAAGCAGGCTTTGTGAGCGTCCTGGCCGCATGTTCCAGCGCGCGCTCTACATCCTTTCTCACGCGCTTGTCGCGGAAAAGCTGGCCGAGCGGCTGACCGAGTGCCGTGGCGTGACGCGCGCCGGTTAGTTCTTCCGCCGCGCGATTCAAATGCAGAAGCCTTCCACTCGCATCGAAAAGCAAGAGCGGATCATCGATAGATTCGATAATCGCCTCCGACTTTTGCTTTTCGCGGACGATCTCGCTCACGTTCATCGCCTCGAATTCACTCAACCGCTCCGTCAGCCGGTTGAACTCGAATCCTAAATCCGCGATTTCATCCGCGCCGTGAATGGGAATGCGAGCATCGAGGTGGCCTCCGCGCAATTCTTTCACGCGATCGGTTAGTTCCCGAAGCGGCTGGATCGTCCGGCGCGCAATAATGTAACTTCCCACAAAGCCGACGAGCAGTGCGAGCGCCGCGACGAACATAACGCCCACGGTCGAATCTTTCGCGCGCGTTTTCGCGGTAACCTTCGCGGTTTGAAAGGCATTGAAATTCAATTCCTGGAGCGCGAGATTACGCGCGCGGAGCGTATCGACTTCCCGTTCCAGCGTGTCCTCGTAAAACCTGCGAGCCGCAAGGGAATGATGCAGCGCAAGCTCATAAAAATAATCCAGATGCGAATGGTAATGGTCCCACCGGGTCTCGATGTCGTTCAGGAGCGTCGAGGAAGAATCCTGCGGCGTGCTGGCTGCCCATGCACTCTGGAGCGCGTAGTAAAAATGTGCCGGTTCCTCGGCGAGGTCCGGACCGGCATCGAGCGTGTCCCCGGTGAGCATTCGAAGTTCCGCCTCGTCGATGCGCACGAGGCTTTCGTACATACCGGTGTTCGCAAGGCTCTGCTCGGCGCTGCGCTCTACGGAGCCGCTCGTGGCATCCGCCAGCGAGGCCAGCGAATATATCGCATAGCCGCCCAGACCCACCAGCAATAACAGGATGAGCAGGAAGCCACCAAAGACTTTCGCGCGAAGCGTCGTAAACATACCACCCTCTCAACCGTAAGGCGCGGGGAATATATTCCCGGCATCGTTACTCATCGAAATCCTTCACGAACCGCTTGGTTTTTTCCACATATCCCAATCCCAGATAAAATCGGTGGGCATCCAATCTTTGCATTCCGCTGGCGACGGCAATCCGGTAGCATCCCTGTTCCCGCGCGCGCGCTTCGCAGGCCAGGACAAGCTGCCTTCCAATTCCCTGACCCCGCAAATCTTCTCGAATAGAAAGAGCTGTCATTGTTCCGATACGTCCCTCTTTGTGAAAAGCCGGTTCGGAATTAAAACTCAACACGCCAAGAATGTCACGCTCACATTCGGCAACGAGGACGAATGCAGATCGCAATTCCCCAAGCTCTTCCAGCTTGCGCAAGACAAACTCCGAATGTACAGGGTACCCTAATTGCGTTATCAGAAGCGCAATCCCTTCCGCATCGTCATGCGTGGCATCACGGATTGTGATCTTCATCCTCACATTACTGTTTCTTCTTCTCCCAGTGCGGTGGGAAGAGCAGAAGAATAGATTTCAAAAAGTTCACCAACCGATTCGTCTATTACGTTCCCGATCTTAAGCCGGTTTCCTCCTACTTTCCCCAGTTGGACGGCATGGACATTTTGGAGGCTGGCAATATTCACAATTTCCGTCAGGTCTTCTTCTCTCGCCGAAAGAATGACCATTCCTTGCCGCTCGCCAAAAAGCGCTCTATCCAATCGTGCAGTGCCGGTGGGAGCTTCGACCGTTGCGCCCATTGGCCGTTCCGTGCTCTGCCCGAAGCAGCATTCCGCCAGTGCGACAGCAAAGCCGCCTTCGCTAATATCATGCGCGGAATGCAAAAACTGTTTATCCGCAAGCTCGACAAGCGCGCGCACAAGCGAGGCTTGTTTTTTCAGATCACATTCTGGCGGAGTGCCTACTACTTCACCGGTAAGCCGAAAAAGATATTCGCTTCCGCCCAATCCGTCCAATGGGTCCAACCCGTCCGATGCGGAAAGCAAAATAATAGCATCCCCTTCATTCTTAAAATCAGAAGAAACCACTTTTGTAATATCTTCAATCAGACCGATCATCCCAATCGTCGGTGTTGGAAAAATTGCGCCGCCTGGACTCTCGTTATAGAAACTTACGTTCCCGCCGGTCACGGGAGTTCCAAAGGCTTTGCAGGCATCGCCCATGCCGCGAACGGCTTCCGTGAATTGATAATACACTTCCGGGTCGTAAGGATTACCAAAGTTCAGGCAATTCGTCACGCCAATCGGCGTGGCGCCGGTGCAGGCAATATTCCTCGCAGCTTCCGCGACCGCAATCGTTCCACCGCGATAAGGATCCAAATAAACATAACGCGCATTGCAGTCCGTCTTCATCGCGAGTCCTTTCGTGGTGCCCTTGATGCGCACGACAGCCGCATCGCCGCCCATGAGATAGAGCGAATTCGTGCGAACCATCGAATCGTATTGCTCAAAGACCCACCGTTTCGATGCAATATTCGGCGAGCCGAGCAACTCGCGCAGCATGGCACCTGCATCTTCTATATCGGGCAGCGTGGAAACATCGTAAGAATTAACTTCGGCAAGGTACTTCGGCTTGCGCGATTCACGGTGATAGACCGGCGTCATATCGCCGCCGAGCGCCAATGCGTTTGCCGGAATATCGGCCACGCGCTCGCCATGATAGTCGATGATAATGCGGCCCGTGTTTGTCACTCGCCCGATGATCTCCGCCTGCAAATCCCATTTCGTGAAAATCGCTTGAATCGCGACAACATCCTCCGGCTTCACGACCACGAGCATCCGCTCCTGCGATTCCGAGAGCATGATCTCGAAGGAAGTCATACTTGCTTCGCGCAATGGAACTTTGTCCAAGTCGATCGCCATGCCGGTTCTCGCTTTCGCGCTCATCTCGGAGGTGCAGCAACTGATTCCCGCCGCACCCATATCCTGCATTCCCACAATAAGTCCTGACGCGATGGCTTCGAGCGTCGCTTCGAGCAGTAACTTTTCCGCGAACGGATCGCCCACCTGCACCGTGGGCCGCAGCGATTCCGCCGCTTCGCTAAATACTGCGCTCGCCAGCAAACTCGCCCCATGGATGCCATCCCGGCCAGTCCTCGAACCGACAATCATCACAACATTCCCAACTCCATCGGCACTCGCGCTCACGGTCTTGCCGTGCTCCACAATGCCGACCGCCATCGCATTCACCAACGGATTACCCTGATAGCATTCATCGAAATATACTTCCCCGCCCACCGTCGGCACACCGAATGAATTTCCATAGTCACCGATGCCATGCACGACGCCGCGCACCAGAAATTTGGTACGATCATCAGCGCGTAGGTCGGCGCTTCCAGCCCGACCGGACCCGATCCCACCGAATCGCAGCGAATCGAGCGCCGCGATAGGCCGCGCGCCCATCGTAAAAATATCTCGTAAAATACCGCCCACACCCGTCGCCGCACCCTGATATGGCTCAACGGCGGAAGGATGATTATGCGACTCGATCTTAAATGCAACGGCCAGCCCATCTCCAATATCGACGAGACCCGCATTCTCTTCTCCCGCTTCGACCAATAACCGCCCCCCTTTGCGAGGAAGTGTTTTGATAACTGCGATACTATTCTTGTAGGAGCAATGCTCGCTCCACATCACGGAAAAAATCCCAAGCTCGGTGTACGTGGGAATTCGTCCGCCAAGGATGGAGATGATTTTTTCGTATTCCTCCGGCAGCAATCCTAATTCGATGGCAATCGTGCGGGCGTCTTCGAGAGTTGTAACGGAATCATGGATCATGCCACGTATAAACAAATCGTGAATTTAAAAGTGCGCGGACTTGCCGGCTGCTTTACTTCAGGCTCTTTAAGAATGTAACGAGCTCTGTGAATTCGCTGTCGAAAACATCGACGGGATCCATGCCGGCGTCATCGGCTTTTTTAGTCGGATGGAGCAATCTGGAAACCAACGTGTCCGGGCCGAGTTTGTCGGCAACGCCGAGAAGTTTCGGCGCATTGTCCGTTCCTTCACCGTTCTCGCCGTGGCATTGGTCGCAGGAGTTGTCGAGAAACACCGCTTTTCCCACTTTCGCCTCCGGGCTCATCGGCTCAGCCAAAGCGGTGGGACTGCCGATCATCACCGGAACGAACGGAGCATCCATGAACGCTTTGGCGGTTGAATTCTGGCGGTGTATCTGAGTTGCAATCGAGGGATCGTGTGAATCTTCATACCCGCTCTGCCAACCGAGAAAGAGGAGGGCGCAAAAAACGATGGCGAACGAAAAGGAGGCCACCGGCCGCTTCCAGGGACGCGCGCATTTTTTCGGGTCGAAATAACAGGTTCCCTTTTTTCCAAATATTTTACATTGGCCTTGAGCCAGGGCATTTCAAAAATGTTCGGAAAACTATTTTTAGGAAGCGCGCGCATTTGTGCTTCATGAACCGTGCCCTTTAACGGCCATATTTGCCATTTTTAAAAGCGTGGTAACTTTTTGTGTCACTTTTTTAGGGGGTAGTTTAAAACAAATAAGAAAACGGGTGCTCATCGAAATTAAGCCGGTTTCGCCACTTTGTTTTTCATACCTGTCCCTTCGCTCCCGCGCCGCAAGTAAGACAAAAACCAAGAGGCACGGCGGGACGGCACAATCCGCACGCGTAGGTCGGTGCGTCCCGCCCGACCCCAAGTGGCGGAGCCACGAAGTACCCGCAGCCCAGAGCCTGCCCTCGACCTGATCGGGGGGTGAAGCAAGCATCGCCCACGATGCGAAGCGCAACCCTGGGTAACGGATCAATATTTTTTATTTTCTCCCCTCCCGCACCAGCGGGAGGGGTCGGGGGAGGGTGTGTCAGTTTATTCGAACGTCTCGGTACTCCACACACCCTCCCCTAACCCCTCCCGCTGGTGCGGGAGGGGAATAAAAAAAAACGAACTCCCCTCCCGCTTGCGGGAGGGGCCGGGGGAGGGTGTGCGATGGCAGGCGCTGGAGAGAGGATGCGGCCCAGAGGGCATCCGCCGCGGAGGACCGCCGCGCCGCTACTCAAGAGGCACGACTGCCCTCAGCTTGACTGGGGGGGACGGCACAATCCGCGCGAGGGGAAGGCTCTCTAAGTAGCGGCGAGAGCA
>DASRZC010000013.1:0-9098 GCA_035686785.1 Kapaibacterium sp. (SeqCode) | reverse complement strand
AAGGGCGACAGGAACGATCATACTGCCTGGGGTGAAGCTATCGATGCAGTTGCAGGAGATGGATGCGCTATTTACGTGCAGAGAACATCTAATGATTCAGAGGTTTCATCTGCGCCGCTTGGTTGCCTTCGTTCCACGGATGACGGTCAGACTTGGGTAGATGTTGGAGGGCCTGTGCATGATTGTGACGCTCGCACGCTCGCCGTTACCGGCCACGGCGCAGTTGTCTATGCGATGGCCGATAGTACGCCTGGCAGCGGCTGCCACCTTTGGAAAACGACGGACGGCGGGGACGGAACGCTTAGTTCCCAGGTTCCGATCAGTGTGACAATGGGCCACACGCTGGGCGCGAACGCTTCGGGCGGCGATACGCTCGCCGTGAAGCTATGCGACACGGCGTCATTTGCGCTATGGCTTCAATTCGTGGCAAGCTGCGATTACGGCGGGCTGACCGGCGTGACGATCGATGGGATCGATTCGTCGGCGGGCTATACAGTCACCTGCACGCATCATCCCTGGAGCGCGCTGGAACCGGATACGGCGGCGGTAACTATTATCCCGCTCAAGCCTGGCATTTATCCGCTCACCGTTCACGCGCATTACACCGACGATGATTTTTTAGGTGGAGATACGACGTTTCCAATGACGCTGGTTGTCAAGCCTAATCCCGGCGTAGTCGTGCTTGATTCGAAACGGCTATATGATTTCGGTGCGATGGCGCTCTGCAATCCGATTGCAGTTGTGGACTCGATTCCCGTAAGCGGCCACGGCTGCGAGCAGGCAAAGGTAGATAGTATGCTCTTCTTCCCGGATAGCGCGAACTTCACGGATTTCACGTTCAGTCCGGTTCGAAACTTCGTTCCCACCGATTCCGCAACGTATTTCCCGATTTCGTTCAAGCCCTCGATAGCGGCTACGGAGCGCGGCAGCGTGCTCATCTTCTGGAACGACGGCGAGACCGAGCACACCGATACGATTCGCGTTCAGGGCGCGGGAGTTTGGATACGCGGAGCTTTTCCATCAATCCGCCCACGCTCACGGTGAAGATGTGCGATTCGGTTGTGGGAATGATTTATATTACGAACACCACCTGCGGTTTTCTGCAAGTGGATTCGCTTTCGCTTCCCGCTGGCGTTACGCTCCCCCTTACATGGAATGGCAATCCGCAATTGCCGCTCGATATTCCACAGTCTATAAAGGATAGTCTTGTGGTGGATTTCACTCCGGGCGCGGAAGGCGGGTCAATATTCTCGATTGGAGATACCACGATGGATGTGCTCGCGCATATGACGCTCACGGAGCATTCGAATACGACTTCGTTCGACACGGTACTTGCGCTACAAATCCGCGTGGAGCGCGGCCCGGCATCGGCCATGCTTTCCGATACCGCGCTTAATTTTGGCAGCGTCTCTACCTGCGATTCGGCGACGCTTCCGATAGTTCTGATGAGCACGGGTTGCGATACGCTCACGGGAATCGGGTTCCGGGTTTCGGGGACCGGGGAATTTTCTATTGCGGATTCGCAGGCTGGAAGCACTGCGCCACGCGCGCCGGGATCGAGCGATACCATCCTTATCACATATATCCCTGAAAATCCCACGAATCCCAGTTCAGACACCCTATTTATTACCACAAACGCCGGCACGAAGCGCGTGGCGCTTTCGGGAACCGGCTCGCCGGGCAACCGCGAAGTATCGGCTGACACCACCGCGCGCGATTTCGGCGCGCTCTTCGAGTGCGAGGAGCGGGATACGACGATCTGGCTTTACAATCCCGGCTGCGATACGCTACGGGTCGATAGTGCAGTGTTCTCAAATGCGAGTTACTCGCCGGATACGGCGTTTCCGATTTTTATTGCTGGGAATGATTCCGTAGCGGTTCGCGTCCACTATACGTCCACGCCGTCCACCACGAACGGCACGGTAACCTTCTACAGCAACGCCAACACCCCGCCGGACAGCGAAACCGTGCCGCTGCTTGCCACGGCGATTCCCCCCGCAACGCTGCGCTTAGTGGTTGCACCCTCCGATAGCACAACCGGCGGACAAATAGTTACGTGTTACGCAATCCTTGATGGCCCGATTCCCGCTGGAATGATTTCCGCGCTGCATTTCGATATTACTCACAATGACGATCTCCTGAGTTTTTTGAACGCGAGTGGTGCCGGCCTCACGGTCGTAAACACGACGCCCAAGAGCGGGGTCATTACTCAAAGCTTTACGCTTTCGCCAATTCCGAATTCGGATACCGTCGGCACGCTGCGATTCCAGGTTTATCTTACGGATTCAACCAGCACACCGCTCGCGCTATCGAACATTTCGTTCGCCTCTTTGCGCGATCTTCCTCCCGATTGTATTGCGAGCATCGCGGATTCCGGAGCGCAATTTACTTACGTTTACCGATGCGGCAATCAGATCTTGCAGAATTACATGCTCGCGGGCGCGATGCCATTTCATATCGAGAGCGTGGCGCCTAATCCCGCAACGAGTCGAGTGCAAATTTCCGGCAAAGGACTGAGCGTTGCCAAGATCAAACTATTCGATCTCCTCGGACGGCAAAAACCAATGAATTGCGAAGCGATTTCGAACGGACTTGAGATTGATGCATCGCAGTTGCCGGCCGGAACCTACTACCTCCGAGCGTCCGCCAATGGATATATCGAGACGCGCCGATTCGTGGTCGAGCGATAGGGATGGAGCGTCCGCGAAAAAAAAAATCAAAAAAATCTTTCGGAATTACTTGACATTGCCATTTTTATTTCGTAAGTTAGAAGGGACTGTGATGAGCACCCATTGGGGAAAGGATGAAGGCTGAGGGATGAAGGATGGAAGGGGTGCATTGCTCATTGAAGGCTGAAATATGGAATTGGCGAATTTGACGCGCGGGAGAATGTCAAAATTTTTCAAAGCAGATTTTTTTCCAGAGGAACGCCCAAAATGAAAATTAAACGTATCCCGCCAAAATTCATAACTGCTTTTTGATGAGGCACCATATCAATTAAGACAAGCTAAGGGCAGGCTTTTATTAAAAACATAGGTGTTTGCATGTTTTTGTAAGTGATCCACGCTTTCCATTGGCAATTTAGCGAGGCCGCAACATCGGCGGGGAACCGCGCCGCCGTGATTTTCCTTCTTTTCCATTGCATTCTTTGCCCGTTTTTTAGGAATCGCCGTTATGAATCGCCGTATATTACGTTTGCTGGTTTTTTTTAGCGCCGCCGCTTTGCCGGCCACGCCGTCGCTGTATGCTCAGGATAGCCAGGTTCCGGGATCCGTGATCGCAATCCCTCCGCCCGCGCCGAAGAACGGCCCGGAGAGCATTCAATTTGTTCGAATCAATCTTGGGCCGAACATCAATTCGAAATACAGCGATCTTTTTCCCGTGCTGACGCCGGATGAGACCGTTATGTTCTTTGTCCGTAAGGGTGCCCCAGAGAATGTGGGCTACGCGAAGAACCATGAGGATGAGGACATCTGGTATTCGACGCGCCAGTCCGATGGCTCCTGGGCAAAGGCCACACACATGGCCGGCCCACTCAATACGAAGAATTACGACGGCGTTCGGGCCATCAATAGCACGGCGACGCATCTCTATCTCCAAAATATTTATCACCCGGATGGCACCGGCGAAAAAGGATTTTCCGTTTCCGAAAAGCAGCCGGATGGCACCTGGGGGTTTCCGGAGCCGCTCGACATCGACGATTATTACAACGACACCTCGATCGCGATGATGACGATTTCGAGCGATGAAAAGATCATGATCCTTGCCATACAGCGCAAAGACAGCAAGGGGCAGCATGATTTTTATTTATCCCATAACCTTGGCGGACTTCATTGGTCCACGCCGGAACATATCGCCGAGTTGAGCACGCCATTGGATGAAATCTCGCCGTTCATTGCCTACGACGATCGCACGCTTTATTTTTCCTCGAACGGGCGTGGCGGCTATGGCGGCTACGATATTTTTGTGACACGAAGGCTCGATAGCACGTGGATGCATTGGTCCACGCCAAGGAATATGGGTCCACCGGTCAACACGCCTTCGTTCGATGCTTACTTTACGATGGGAGCGCGCGGAGATACGGCCTATTTTTCCAGCTCGGATGAAAGCGCCGAGCATGGATATGGCAAGAGCGACATCTGGAAGCTTGGCCTGAAAGCCGAGCAACGTCCCGGGTTTCAACTGCCCAATGGGGATATGTTCGATCCCAGCGTTTCCGCGAAAGATTTGCAGGGATCGCTCTTCCGGCTCGACGATGTGCTGTTCGATGTCGGAAAGAGCACGGTCAACGCATCCTCGCGTGCGGTGCTAAAGAAAGTTGCAGACGTAATGAAGCGGCTGCCGGAGCTCCGAATCGAAGTGCAGGGGCATACGGATTCGCAAGGCGATCCGGAGCGTAATCTCATCCTCTCGCAGACCCGCGCGGAATCGGTGTGCCATTTTCTAAGCGAGCAAGGGGTCGATCCCAGCCGCCTTACCGCACGCGGATATGGAATTACACGCCCGATCGCACCCAACGACACTCCGCAGGGCCGGGCGCTTAATAGAAGAGTGATGATCGAGGTGAAGAACGCGAGCGAATAATGGCTATTTCCAGCGCCCCGTTGCTTCATCCCAGTTTCGATACATCCTGGACTCGATAGGAAGGGTGGAACGCGTAGCATATTTCGCGTTTGCTTTTTCATTGTATGGGATGGCCGGCTCGCCGGATGTTTCGAAGTAAATGAGTTGGCCGATCGGCATGCCGGCATAAATTCGTACCGGTTGGCGGACGGAGATTTCGAGCGTCCACGAATTGCAGAATCCAACATCGCCCTTTCCTGCGGTCGCGTGAATGTCGATACCCAGCCTGCCGACACTCGATTTCCCTTCTAAGAATGGGACATGCCGATGGGTCTCGGTATATTCTTCCGTGACGCCGAGATAAAGTTTTTCAGGGAGCAGGATAATTCCCTCTTCGGGGATTTCAAAGAATTCGACTTCATTGTGCTTCCTTGCATCGAGAATTTCGTCTTTATAAACCGCGAGTATTTTTCCGAGATGCACATCGTAGCTATTCGAACCGAGGCATTCCGTGCGGAATGGTGAGAGAACGATCGAGCCATCGTCGATGGCGCGTTGAATTTGGTTATCCGTGAGAATCATTGGCCTGAACCTGGATTTATGGGATTTATGGGATAGAATTTTTGGATAAATTATTTTTGGTCATTTACAATCACGAATTTCGCTGCTTTGCCTTCGACCGATACTCCCGCATCATTCGTTCCAGTCGCATAGTAAAGGTATTCGCCGCTGGGAACGAGATTGCCGGCATCGTCGCGCAGGTTCCACGTCACGCCGCCCTGCGAACCCATTGCGGTTAGATCGCGGATGAAGCGCATATTGATAGTATAAATCCGAATATCCGCCTGCGCAGTAAGTTGTGCGAAGGTAAGCTGCCCACTGCTGGTCTTTGCGGGATTCGGATAGACCATCACGTTCGATAGGTCCGGCTCTACCAACGAGACTCCCGCGCAATTACCCGCAGTGGCATCGAGTGGAGTGTTGCGAATGTTTGTAATATTAGTGACGCATAGGACCCATGGGACTCCTAATGCGACCAATTTTACGCCCTGAACCGCAACATAGACAGCATTGGAATCCGTGGAATCGAACGAAACACCGGTGAGCGTTCCAAAGGGCGTAAGCGTGTAATGCGAGACATCGAGCGCGTTCGTATCCGGTTGCTCATTGAAGATGACGTGAATGCGGATGCCGTTTGGTCCTTGCTCGAATGTCCAGCGAACGATGTAGAACCGGTCGGGCATGGTATCGAGCGGTACTTGGAACGCGAGATAATCCGTCGTATCGAATGGCGAGTTATAAATATCGCGCAAGTTGAAGGATGTTACGCGCATTCGGTGATCGCCGGCGGTGAGCGGCACGGGAAGATTCATCACCAGTTCGCTATCCCAACTCATCGCGATCGCATCCGGCTGTACCGTATCATCCACCATTACAGTTCCAGCAAACAGCCGCGCGGAGCGTGGCGGCTGCGAAGTTTGCACCCGCACGCTACTTTGCGATTGCATCGACGCGCTCACTAAGTGTGGCATGGGATGAACAATGGCCTCAACGTAGAAAGCCGCCGAGCTTTTGGGAATGGAATACGACGGCGCGAATGCACCGACAGAATAAATCCAATCATCACCGTTCGAAACCGTGGTATCGGAATAGAAGGTCGAAGTAGTCGAGTCGATGACGGTAAACGCCGTGTCGTGAATTCCCGCGCGAAGAATGTAATATTCGGTTGCGCCCTCGACGGGCGCCCATTCGAGATCGACACGATTGGTGTCGCGCGGTGAAACCATGAGGCCCGCCGGCGCAGGCGTTTGCTCCGTATAGGAATCGCTGTGCTCGAAGAAGCGAATGCTGTCGCCGGTGAAAAAACCGAGTTCGCGCTTGCCGTTGCGGTCGAAATCCCAGGAGATCGCGCCGCACGGACTTTGCGAAATGGGATAGCGCCAAATCGGGCGCATTTTCCCAGTTGTGGAATCATATTCGAGCAGATAGAAATTCGGGAAGAATGAAACCGCCAGATCATCGACGGCATGGCCGGTGACATTGGTAATTCTTCCAATCGATCCGGTGGCGCTTGAAATATTGCTTGTGATATAAAAATGGTCGTTCTGATTCAATCCATAAAAATGATCGACGGTCATCGGCGCGAATTTCATATTGCCGAGATTTCGGAGAACTTTTAAGGTCCAATACGCGGGATGGTATTCGTCAAGCGTGTCCTGCTCGAAGACAGGATGGAAGGCATAAGCAATATCGGTCTTACCATCGCCATCGAAATCGCCGGTGGTAACGGAAGCGCCATTCGACTGAGCGACGTTCGAATCGATAAAGACCGCGTGAAATCCCGTTGGCGCGGAGGCGTCGCGTTCGTAAACGATCAGATCGGCATCGTCATCGAGTGTGATGAGGTCTTCCGTATCATTTCCGCGAAGATCGGCATGGGCGGCGTGCGGTTCGGAATAAAAATTGGATGGATTGAATGGGTCGGTTGGGGAAGTGTTGACCATCGATCCTATTGACGAAATATGGCCATTGCTTTGGTTCCAAACATAATAGGCGCTATCGATAACGCCAGCAAATTGCTGTGCCTGCCCGCCGAGCATGCGCGCGAACGTACTTCCGAATTCCGTATCATTTTCGAAAATAAGATCGCCAAGTAATGGGTGCGTGGCATTTTGCCGATACACTCGCGTGCTTCCACAGATTTTATTGATCCCGCCGAAGGTGCAGGTATCCAGCCCCTGCACGAGGAGTTCGGCGCGGCCATCACCGAGGGCATCGCCAAGTGCGCGGGGAAGGCCGCGATCGAAAATCGAATCGACCGCGCGAAATTCCATGTGCGTGCTATCGAACTGAAACGCGGTAATGATTCCTCCGTTCGGAGTCTCGATGACCTGATCTCCGGTGGGCAAGGAAAGCACGGAATCGAGCGCAAATCCGGGCGGCAGGGTGTAGGGCTTGGTCGAAAATCCCTCCTCTGAGATTGCTTCATTGGGTAGTGTCGCCGTGGTTTGGAAGACGCTCGAATCGCCATTCGGCGCGCGTAAAATGGCATTGATCGCAAGCGGCACGCCTGCTTGAGCTTGCTCGCGCTGGAGGAGAATAGCATGCTCGAAGCCAATCTTATCATCACCAATCGTCGAAGTTTTTGCGCCCGGCGCGGCGTAATGGATCTCAAGTTGGGCGGGAATGTTCGTCGTGGCTTGAATGAGAAGACCTCGCTCGGTATTAACCCAAATAGAATCGACGCTGAACAAGACGAATTGCGGCGCCGTACTTTCTAACCGGATATTGCAGCGCTCCTGTGTGCTGCGATTATCGCTCGACCCTACTGCAAATATAATCGTGTAAACTCCCGTGTCGAGGCCGTGCGTGTCTAACGTTCCGAGCGTACCGCTCAATACTTGCGAATTGCTGGTATCGAATTCCTTCGAGACGATGCTGTCATATCCGATTAACCCGTAATTTCCGAATGGGTCGAAGCCGAGGCTATCTTTGTGATAATCCTTTGACCACGAAAGCGAATAGCCGGTAAAGAGGGTTGACATTGCGCTGCCTGTAATGAGAATGGTATCTCCGATATGAAATTCGTCCAGTGTGTGCGGTGTCACCATCTTGATCTGTGCGCTGCCTTGATAGGAAAGGGCGGCGTACACATCGACTTGTCCATTAGCGGTGTGGGACCGATCGCCAACTGTTGTCGTGGTCGATTCAATAATGCTCCGCAACTCAATCGGTGTAAGCTTCGGATTTTTCGAAAGCAATAGTGCCGCGATTCCAGCGGCGATAGGGGAAGCTGCGCTCGTCCCGGAGACAGAGGCATATCCGCCTTCCAACGATGTCGTATAAACTTCCTGGGCCGGAGCGACAACATCGAGTTCCGCGCCATGGGTGGTCAGGCTGTATAATCCTACCTGTGCAGTGCCTCCGACGGAAACAACTTCATCGAAGTCCGATGGATAATTCGGCCCAGTGCTACCATCGTTGCCGCTGGAACCAAAGATCGTGACACCCTTTGAAATTGCATATCGAATCGCATCGCGCTGTAAAAGCGAGGGAATAATATCGCCAAAGGAAAGACTCAGAATTTGGATATGATTATCGGCAGCATAAACGATGGCTGTTGCAATGTCATCATCGGAGCCTGCCCCATCCGCATTAAACGCTCGGAGTGCGACGAGCTTGCATTTCGGCGCGATGCCGCTAATGCCAATGTGATTATCTTGCTGGGCGGCGAGAATGCCGGCCATGGCGGTACCATGTCCACTTCCATAACCACCGGGTACATCATAGGGAATCGAGTTGCGCGTTGAGATGTCTCCCAATCCCGGATCTTCATGGCTGACGAAATTATAGCCGATCACATCGTTCGCGTAACCGTTGCCATCGTGGTCTTTGCCATCCAGATCGCCCGTGACGGTATCGCCACGCGCGTTTACGCCGAGGGAATCCGAGGGCCAGGCCTCGAAGAGGCCGTCGTGATTGATGTCCTCCGCCGGATTGACGGCGAACTGGAATTTAAGATCGGGATGCAGCCA
>DASRZC010000012.1:0-3743 GCA_035686785.1 Kapaibacterium sp. (SeqCode) | reverse complement strand
CGCGCGGCTTTGCACACCGGGCACAAAGTCGATCGCGGATAACGCTCCCATCAGGCTTTGGTTATGGTCTCTCGCATACACGGCCACATGCTCCATCGTCGTCCCGCCGATGCCGCGCGGCGGAGTATTGATAACGCGCAGAAGGCTCTCCGAATCGTTCGGATTAACGAGCAGCCGCACGTAGCCGAGCACATCCTTGATTTCTTTTCGCTTGTAGAATGCTGTTCCGCCAACGATGACATACGGAATGCCTTGCCGCCGCAAGCCGTCCTCCAATGCACGGCTCTGCGCATTCGTCCGGTAGAGAATGGCGAAATCCTTCAATTCCAGCTTCGCAGCGCGAACCTCTTCCTCAATCGCGCGAACGACGGAACTCGCCTCGTCGCGCTCGTCTAAGCATTGCGTGATTCGCACCGGCTCGCCGCGCACGTTCTCCGTAAAGAGCGTCTTCGGAATTTGGCCTTTATTATTTTTGATGAGTTCGTCTGCCGTGGCGAGGATCGACTTGGTGGATCGGTAATTTTGTTCGAGCCGGAAGGTTTTCGTTCCAGGATAATCTCGCTCGAAATCGAGGATATTGCCGATCTCCGCCCCGCGAAAGGCATAGATGGACTGCGCGTCATCGCCCACGACCGTTAGATTCTTTTGCGCCGCGGCGAGCCGCTTAATGATCGCATATTGCGCGCGGTTCGTATCCTGATATTCATCGACGAGGATATATTGGAATTTCTTTTGATAATGTGCAAGCGTTTCCGCGCGAAGATCGAACAGCTCGATCGTCTTTAGCAGGAGATCGTCGAAGTCCATCGCGTTTCCCATTTTTAGTCTGCTCACATATTCGGGATAAATTCGCGCGACCTGCTCGGAAAAGAAATCGCGCGCCAGCCGCTCATATTCTTCCGACGAGACCATCTGGTTTTTCGCGCTCGAAATCCGCGAGCGAACTGTATTCGGATTGAATTGATCCTTCGAAATTCCGAGGCCATTCATCACCTGCTTGATGGCGCCCAAGGAATCATCGCTATCGTAAATAGTGAAGCTCGATGTGTAGCCAATCTCAGCGGCATGGCGGCGCAAAATCCGCGAAAAGATGGAGTGAAACGTGCCCATCCAAAGATCGCGCGCGAGTTCCGGCGAAACCATGAGGGCGATGCGCTCCTTCATTTCGTTCGCCGCCTTGTTCGTGAACGTGAGCGAAAGCACTTGCCACGGGCGCACGCCGCTTTCGATAAGCAGCGCGATCCGGTGCGTGAGCACGCGCGTCTTGCCCGAGCCGGCTCCGGCCACGATCATCACCGGGCCGGTCAATTGCGCGACGGCTGCTCGCTGTGCCGGATTGAGTCCGGCCAGTATTTTCGACATTGTGGAAGTGCTGAACTGCTGAGTGCTGAACTGCTAAGTGCTGAAGTGCTGAAGTGCTAAGTTGTGAACTTGGCAATCCGAAAATTGGGCCACAAAAATACGAGTTTTTTGAAGCCCTGTCACGAAATGGATTTGGAAAGGCGAACAGTAGGTTTCTCCTCCGTTATTACGGTAAACCAAATGGATGAGGTTTAGGGTTACATGAATTGCAATGAGCACCAAACAATCTCCAGCCAAATCGATAATGGCGGAAATTCCGCCGAGCGGCTCGGTCTCTTCCGGCGGCAGCGCGCCACCCGCGATTTCGGATCGCGTCGGCATCGAGCGCGCGTTCGAAGTCATTCGACATCATACGGTCCACACGAAGGGCTACGTCGCCACCGCGCTCCAGCTCATCGAGGAATTCGGCAGCGCCGCGGATAAAGCCCTCCTCGCCGATTTTCTGCGCCAGAACGGCGATGCTGCCGAATTTGCCGCTTCGCAGGCACCCGTGGAGAAGAAGAAGGCGGGGAAGAGGAAATGAGATTGCCGAAGCCCCGCGGGGTGTATTTGGAATGCGAAGCGATGGAACGGATACAGGAGCAAAAGAATTAGCCAAAATATGGAAAATCAAGCTGCAAGTCTCCCGATCACGGTCGATCCGGAAACGATGGGCGGCGTGCCCGTTTTTCGCGGGACGCGCGTGCCAATCGAAACTATGTTCGAATATCTTGAGCGAAATTATTCGCTCGAAGAATTTCTCGATTCATTTCCCTCGGTTGAGAAAGAAGCTGCACTGGCCGTATTGATGGACGCACATCACACGACACTTGACCGAGTGTTGGCGTGAAAATTCTCATTGATGAGTGCGTCCCAAAGCAAATTCGTGGCTTCCTCGGAAACCACGACTCCAATACGGTTCGATTTGCTGGATTTAGCGGCTATAAGAATGGCAATTTGTTAAATGCCGCGGAAGGAACTTATGATTTGCTCATTACTTCAGATAAGAACCTGCGGTATCAGCAGAATCTCAAAGATCGGAAGCTTGCCATCTTATTGCTGTCAACGAATGATCGCGAAGTGATCGAGCATAATGGCGATCGAATTCTTAGCACCGTGAATAGGATGAAACCAAGAGAATTTTTGGAGTTAGAGTTGCCTGCCCCGAAGCAATTTTGAGATGGTTCGTTCCCGCTGCGCTTCCCGCCGCATCGAGGAGCAGCGCTACGAGGCTTAACTTCCCCGTGTGGCCCATGCTTTAGCTTGGGCCTGGCGCAAGCAGAAGCCCGCCAGGGTGGGCCACACCACTTCCTCGCGCGGTAAGCCCGCCAACCCGCTGCGGCGAGCAGCGGCCCTGCGAGGCTTAACTTCTCTTCTCCCTATACTCTACATTTGGCAGATCTTTGAAATGCTTATCTGTCGTCCATAAGGTAGCAGAGAAAAGAGTAGCTGTCGCGTAAATGATACTATCGGCAAGTGAAAGCCCATTCGTTTTCGCTTGCCTCGATGCTTCGATGGCAATGGAAGAGTTAAGGTCGATCACGCGCCCTTCCTGCATGAGTTCCATGGCGTCGGCAGCAACGGAATCCCGATGTTGAACGAGCAGACGCTTGTTCACCTCATAGAGTGTGATGGACGGCACAACCAACTGTTCGAAATTCTCGATGGCTGGCGCAAACTCGGAAGCCAATGGGCTGTCCGCGATGTACTCCAGCCACGCGGAGGAATCCACGACATTCATACGCGGTCTTCGTCGCGATCGACCGACGTGTCGATTCCTTTCGCAGCACCGCGCAAGGCACGAACTCGTTCACGGTAGCTCTTCGATTCGGGGGGACCAATCTTAGCAATCGGTTTTTCCTTTTCGGTAATGAGCACTTCTTCGCCGCGCGATGCCCGGCGGAGCAAGGTTACGAAATCCGCTTTCGCTGCTTCAATGGAATAAGTTTGCATGAAAGTTTTAACGATGAGGCCAGTTGCTTCGTGCCCAGCCCCCAAGCCCGCCGCGCTGGCCCGCCGTGGCGCGGCGGCCCACACCACTTCCCCGCGCGGTAAGCCCGCCAACCCGCTGCGGGGGAAAGCGGCGTGGCGAGGCTTAACTCACTTTCCAAAGAAAAATTCGAGAATCGCAACAATCCAATATTTATTAGAAATTCCTTTTGTATAACCTCTTACATTAGATTTTGCGTCATAAATAACGCTAGTAACATTAGGCCTTGGGTCATAATAATCGATATCGTCACTATGCACATACCAAATAGCTTGTAAACCAACATCTGTGGTTCTAAATTCGTCGATCTTAATAACCCAATATTTATTAGAAATTCCTTTCTGCGAAATATCCCAAAATTTACAATATCCGATTATACCTGAGTCACCGTTAAGAATTTGATCCAAACCAG
>DASRZC010000011.1:0-5450 GCA_035686785.1 Kapaibacterium sp. (SeqCode) | reverse complement strand
TTATGCCGCCACCGCCATCCGTTCGAAGACGCGCTCGTCGTAGATGATCTGCTTCGCCAGTTCGCGGCCGCGCTCGTCGATTTTGTGGAGCGGCATGATCTTCGCCGCGTGGACGATCGCCATGTCGAGGCCCGCCTCGATCGCGTAGGAGAGGAATACCGAGTTCAGCACATGCCGCGAGTGCGGGTTGAGTCCGAACGAGATATTCGAGACGCCAAGGATCGTCCGGCATTGCGGATGCGCGGTCTTGATAAGACGAATTGCTTCGATCGTTTCGATGCCGGCTTTGCGGAATTCCCCATCGCCCGAGCCAAGCGTGAACGTGAGCGTGTCGAAGATCAAATCTTCTTCGCGCATTCCATATTTGTTGACGGATAAGTCGATGATGCGCTCGGCGATCTCGAATTTTTTCTCGCGCGTTTTGGCCATGCCGTCTTCGTCGATGGTGAGCGCGATAACCGCCGCGCCATATTTTTTGCAGAGCGGCAGGACGTGCTTCATCCGCTCCTCGCCATCCTCGAGATTGATCGAGTTCACAATCGCGCGGCCCGCATAATGTTTCAGCGCCTCTTCGATCACGGGATATTCCGTCGAGTCTATTACGATGGGAACCGTAACTGCGGTGTTCATCCGCGACATCACTTCGCGCATGTCGCGGACTTCGTCGCGGCCCACGTATGCCACGCACACATCGAGCATGTGCGCGCCCTCTTTGATCTGTTCCTTCGCCATCGAGACGGCGGTATCCCATTCCTCCTTTAGCAAAAGGTCGCGGAATTTTTTCGAGCCATTCGTATTGCATCGCTCGCCGACGATGACGGGCGCAGGTTCGACGTGCATCGGCACCGAGGAATAAATCGAAGCTGTCGAGGGCGTCCAATCGAATGTGCGCTGCTTTGGTGTGATGCGAGTTGCAAGATTAGATAGCCGCGCGATATGTTCCTTCGTCGTACCGCAGCAGCCGCCGATGATGGAGACGCCGAGATCGCCGACGAAATGCGTCATGTACTTCTCCAATTCCTCGGGCGTGAGATGATAATGTGCGACGCCGCCGATATTTTCCGGCAAGCCCGCATTCGGCATTACGAAAACCGGCTTCGGAGAAGTCTGAGTGAGATAACGCACGTTTTCTTCCATCTCTTTCGGTCCGGTCGCGCAGTTCATGCCGATGGCGGAAATAATATCGTACGGTTCGAGCGCCGTCAGCGCGGCGGCAATTTCGGTTCCCATCAGCATCGTTCCCATTGTTTCGATGGTGACGGATGTAATGACGGGAATGCGCGTCCGTTTATCGCGAAATAAATCCTGTGCGGCCGCGAGCGCGGCCTTGATCTGCAACAGGTCCTGGCACGTTTCGATCATAAAAAGATCGGCGCCACCATCGAGCAAGCCGGCCATTTGCCCGTAATACGATTCGCGCATCGCATCGAAGGCAATGTGTCCGAGCGAGGGAAGTTTTGTCGTGGGACCAATCGAGCCGGCGACAAAACGTGGCTTTTCTTTCGTCGAAAATTCCTGCGCCATTTTTTTTGCAATGGCTGCGCCTTCTTTCGAAAGTTCGTAGGCAATGGACTCTAATCCATATTCAGCGAGCACAATAGAAGCGGAGCCGAAGGTATCGGTCTCGATAATATCCGCGCCGGCGGTGAGATAATCGGAGTGGACGCGCTCGACCGCGCTCGGCTTCGAGCGAATGAGATATTCATTGCAGCCCGCGAGGTGCTCGCCGCCGAAATCGTCCGACGTGAGATTTTGCGTTTGCAGGTTCGTACCCGTCGCGCCATCGAAAACGAGCGGGCGCTCGCGAATAAGATTATTCAGGTCCATCAATAGAAAACACCCCGTTCGTCATTGGATGATCGATCATCCAGACCAACGGGGTGTGCAAGTAGTTAAGTGATCTACATTACGCTTTAGCTCTTATTTAATGGGATCACCAATGATGGTCCCGCGTCGTAGCAAGCTGTTGGTCAAAGCACGACATAAAACTAAACGCTAACGCGTGCAATAGGTTTCAATTTATTCAGAAGCTCAATTGCAATACATACCGTTAATGCTAAACCCCAAAGCCCATAAGACAGCCATAGAAGAGGGACGAGAGGATCCGTCCCTGGCGAACCTATAACGGACCATGCTTGCCAGATTTCGGTGCTATAAAGCACCATCCAAAGTATTCCCATAATTACGAGTGCAATCATCGCAGCCTTCGGCAGCTTAAAAATGGCAAAGACCAGAAGCACGAAGTATGATAGACTCACTAAACATAGGTAGTATTCCACCAGAGAGTCACCTCCACCAAGCATCATTAAGATACCAAAACTCAAAGCCAACGCGAAGACCGCCATCATCGATCGGACCAGGATTCTCCAACTTTTCGAATTTATCGTCATTCTTTTGAACCTAACGCGGACAATATTCGGTTGGTTCAAATTGATAATCTATTTTTTCAAAGGAACATTATCCATCCCAAATCTCTTATCTTAATATCATGTCCAAGAGCCTTTCGTTAACGCTTGATGAAGAAGTCCTGCGGGAAGTGGATGCGGCGGCGCATGAACTCCATGTTCCCCGCGAGACGTTTCTTCAGCAGGCGGTCCGCAATTATGTCCGGCAAATCGGTCATCGGCGACTTCGTTCGAAACTTCGGAAAGAATCGGCGCTTACCGCATCGGAGTCAATGCGGGTACTCAAGGAATTCGAAGAGTTTTCCTAAGAGATATGGTCCATCGTTATGGTGAGATTTGGCTTGCGAATCTCAATCCAGGAAAAGGCACAGAGCCGGGCAAGATTCGGCCCGTTATTATCCTACAAACGGACGACCTCAATACCGCTCATCCATCGACGGTAGTTTGTCCGATTACTTCCAATGTTATCGAGGAAGCCGATCTTCTTCGCGTACACCTCGCTCCGGGTCCGACAGGATTAGAACAGCGGTCCGATGTTTTGATCGATCAGATCCGCGCGATCGATACGTCGCGGTTATTGCGAAGATTGGGAGAAGCCGATCGTTCCGCAATGGAACAGATTAAGAGTAATATTCAAGTTCTACTGGGGATGTAGTCTTCGCAGCCTTTTCTCTTCTGATGCATCTTCACGCTAAAAAATCGCTCGGCCAGCATTTTCTCATCGATCCAAAAGCTCACAAACGGATCGTCGGTTCGCTTGCGCCGAAAGCGGCGGATGTGGTGATCGAGATCGGCCCCGGCACCGGCCTGCTCACGCGTGAATTGCTCGCCAGCCCGCTGAAAAAACTAATCGCGTTCGAACTCGATGCCCGCGCGATTCCAGAATTACGAGCGATGTTTGAAAACGAAGGCAGCCGCTTTGTCCTCGAAGAACAGGATTTTTTAGAATCCGATCTGGGAGCGATTGCGGAACGCGAAGAACGAAAAATTCGAGTCGTGGGAAACATACCCTATTACATCACATCCCCGATTCTTTTCAAATTAATCGACGAGCGCGCGGTCGTGCGGGACGCGCTGTTGCTCCTGCAGAAAGAGGTGGCCGAACGGCTTACCGCGAAGCCGCGCACGAAAGCGTATGGCATTCCAACCGTGCTCGCTAATTTTTTTGGTGAGGTAACCTATCTGTTCAAGATTCTCGCGGGCGCGTTCCGTCCGGCTCCCAACGTCGATTCGGCGCTGGTGCATATAGATTTCGAGCGTGATTATTTTACGCGCGCCGGGATTCCGAAGCCCGCGGATTTCGACGAAGCTGCTTTTCGCAAACTCGTCCGCGGACTGTTTGCCATGCGCCGGAAGACGATACGAAATAATCTGAAAGCGATAGCCCCAACAGGAGAAATCGAGCGTATCGAAGCGAGCGCAATTTCACCATTTTTAAATGCGAGGGCAGAAGAACTTTCCATCGAGGATTTTCTGAAACTCCACGCTGCCCTTTTGCTCACAAGCTAAAGCATGTGCTACACCCCGGGTGGGAGCCGTCTCCGCCAATCCGGTGTTCATGGCCCGTCTATGGAATCGGAAGTCGCTGTTGAGCGGAAGCCCCGCGTCGTTTCGCCGCGCGGGATGGCGCTTTCGGCGCGCATGGTGTGTGAGCTTGCGCCGCATGAAGTATTGCTCCTCGTGTTTGCCGCTCTGTTTAGCGTGGTCGCGGTCGTGGCCTCCGAGCGGGTGACGCACTGGCCGGAAGTTCTGATTCGAATGGGCATCGCGTGCGCCATCATCGTAGCGATGAACCTTTGGGCAAGCATTGTCGGAACGAAAGGCCATGCCGGACGCTGGCCGCGCCGGTTGCGGCTGCTCTACCTGTTCCCCGTCATCCCCATTTATTTCAAGACCGCCGAATTAATTTCCTACCCCATTCACGGCCATGATTTCGATTCTCTCCTCATTGCCGCGGACCGGATGATTTTTGGCGTCAACCCCACATGGTGGCTCGCCGAGCATTTTCCCACCTGGCCGGTGCTGACGGAATACCTCATGATTTGCTACGCGCTTTTTTATTTTCTTCCGATGGCGCTGGCAATTGAACTTTACTTAAAGGGTATGGGAAGACGGCATCACGCGAGCGAAGGGAATCCCGCCGCACTGCGGCAACTGGACCAGCTCGTTTTTATTATTGTGTATGGATTCATGCTCTCGTATGCCGGCTATTGTTTCATGCCCGCGATTGGCCCGCGATTTACCCTCCACAATTTCCTCGATCTTTCGAAGGACTTGCCCGGCCTCTGGCTGACCCATCCGCTACGGGTGCTGCTCGACCGTGGCGAGAATATCCTTCCCGGCATGGCGATACCCGAAATTCTTCGCCGCGTAACGCGCGACGCGTTCCCCAGCGGCCACACGGATATTACGCTGCTCACGATGCTGCTGGCGTTTAAATTTCGCGCGCGCCTACGCTGGCCCATTGCCATCCTCGGATCGAGCCTGATTTTCTCCACCGTGTACCTGCGCTACCACTATGTGGTCGATGTCCTGGCGGGCGCGGTGCTTGCCGTCTTCACGCTTTATACCTGGGAGTGGGTGCGGAAGCGAATGGTGGTGCTACAGAGCAAAATGATCCGATAGCGCATTGACGAAGAGACAATTTGCATCGAAGATCGGCTGAAGACTTTTATCCACCAAGCGATTCCCGGTCTTCCAGGTCTTCGGGTTCGGCTTCACGCCGCATGCCGGTGTCGTCGCCGCTGCCGAATCCCTGGCCGTAAAATTTGCTATCCTCAGCGATTTCGCTTTCGTGGTCTTCGTCGCCCGGCTGTTCGCGGAAGCGGCTTTTGGAATCGGAGATATCCTCTTCATCCATGACCGCGCCCTCTTCACTCGGTTCTTCGGTTTCGACGACTTCCGCGCCACGCTCCACAAAGAACCGCGCCTGGTTCAATTCGTCTTCCTGATCGTTATCGATTCGTGTTTTTTCACCCATAATGGTTTTTCTATGGCAACTTCGGTGCCGAACGGTGTCTGGATTCCCTGATTCGCGGGAATAAC
>DASRZC010000010.1:0-21797 GCA_035686785.1 Kapaibacterium sp. (SeqCode) | reverse complement strand
GTCTTTCCCGCGCCGTTCGGGCCGAGAAGTCCGAAAATACTTCCACCCGAAACCGCGAAAGAAACCGCATCGACGGCAACCTTCCGGCCATACGTTTTTGTGACGTTATCGAGAATTAAGACAGAGTCTGGCATTATTAGCATTCCAAAGCCACGATGAAATTAGGTGAACAAGGAATTTCGTCACCGGACTCCCAGCATCGCGCCACAATCCCCATGATAGGAATATCGAATCACTTTGCAATTTCAGGGGTTGTTAGAAATATGAAAGGCATTCAATACGTCACGGATGATACCGGCGCTCGGGTTGCCGCGCTGGTCGATCTCGCGCAATGGGGTGAAGAGTGGCAGGATTTTCTCGATGGCCTGGAAGCAGAACGCGAACCCAAAGAACCTAGCGTTCCGTGGCACCAGTTAAAGGCTGAAATGGAAGAAGCTTCTCGTCGTGTACGAGCTTAAATTCACCCCGGCTGCCACGCGCGATTGGCGGAAGTTGCCGCTTTCTATTCAGCAGCAGATTGCTCCGCATCTCGACCAGCTTTCCTCCGAACCGAGACCACATGGTGTCAAAAAGTTGAAAGGCTTCCAAAACATTTATCGCGTTCGCTCCGGCGATTATCGAATCATCTACGAGATCGAGAATTCTTCGAAAATCATTTGGATCACGAAAATAATGGGCCGCAAAGACGAATACTAAGCTTATGGTTTTTCTTTCCATCCTCAAATCCCTCGTCCTCGGCATCTGGCTTGGCGCGCTCATTATGCTGGGCTATGCGGTTGCGGGACCGGTTTTTCAGCAATCGCCTTCGAAGACGCTCGCCGGCGCGATCAATGGCGTTATTCTCGGCCGCATGAACAATATTGAATGGGTCTGCTGGGCCGTGGCATTCGCGTGCTCGACATTGCTGCTGATTCTGAATTGGAACAATGGAGGAAGAAGCTTACGCATTATCGAGCTTGCCGCCATCGTTATTACATCCGTCCTATTGTGGACCTATTCGTCCCATATCACACATAGAATGGAAACGCTTCGCGCGACCATCGGCGATTTCGATCATCCAAAGCAAACCACCGAATATGTCGAGGCCAAATCCGAGTTCGACACGCTGCACCACCGCTATACCGCGCTCGTGGGAACGAACATGATCTTCATCCTCGGCGCGTTTACCCTTTCGGTATTATTAACACGGAAATAATGCCCAAGTCGCGCTTCGCTGAACTCGATGCGCTCGTTGCGAGCGACGCCGCCTTGCGTGAGGAGCTGATCTCTCGTGGTGAACTGTTCGGCGGCTATCATCCGGAGATGGAAGCTCTCCAAACCGAGCATGGGAAGAAGCTCGAATCGCTGATCGACGAATTCGGCTGGCCGGATGCCGCAATCGATGGAGAAGCCGCGTGCAAAAACGCGTGGCTCATCGTAATGCACGCCATTTCGCTCCCGAGCCTCCAGCGCAAAGTATTAGCCCAGTGTAAAAAGAATCCCAGCGGCTGCACCCCGGCGCGACTTGCAATGCTCGAAGATCGAACACTCGTTTTTTCCGGCAAAAAGCAAAAATTCGGAACGCAATTCGATTGGGATGCGAATGGCGAGCTACGTCCATTCCCCATTGGGGATGAAGGAAACGTTGATTCGCGGCGGACCATAGGTGGACTGCCCTCCTTGGAAGAAACCGCCGCACAACTCAGAGCACGCGCTTCATCCGAAGGTGATAAACCACCCGCCAATCTTGCTGGCTACACCCGCCGTCGCGAGGAATGGATGCTGCGCGTGGGCTGGATCAATGATCGGTCGGAAATCAATCTCGCTTACTCGGCGTACCGCCCAGGCGCAAGCTAAAGCATACGCTACACTCGTTGTGGAATTTCTTCCTCCATGATAATATCCGTAATATCGTTCGTCGGTTCGTAGCCATAGATTAGCGGATTGGCGTCGAGCCAGCGTTCGGCATCGATGGCGGCGATGCAGCCGGTGCCGGCGGCGGTGACGGCCTGGCGATAGACATGGTCCTGGCAATCGCCGCAGGCGAAAACGCCAGGAATATTGGTGAAGGATGTCTTGCCCTTCGTCTCAATGTAGCCAAGTTCGTTCATGTCGATAAGGCTGCGAAACAATTCAGTGTTCGGCGAATGTCCGATAGCAACGAAAATTCCGTTTGTCGCCACGTTCTCGGTCTTGCCTGTTTTGGTATTTCGCAAGATTGCTCCGGTCACGATCTTATGGCCTTTGTCGTCCAGCGAGCCTAAGACTTCAACGATATCCTGGTTCGTCCGCCATTTTATTTTCGGATTTTCCTGCGCGCGCTGGAGCATGATCTGTGAGGCACGGAATTCATCGCGGCGGTGAACGATCGTGACGGAATTGCAAAACCGCGTCAGGTAATTCGATTCCTCCATCGCCGTATCGCCGCCGCCAACAACAAGTACGTCCTGATTTTTGAAGAAAAATCCATCGCACGTCGCGCAGGCACTCACGCCATAGCCCATGTAAAGCTCCTCGGATGGAATGTTCAACAGCTTAGCGCGCGCACCCGTCGAAATGATGACAGAATCGGTGTAATAAATTTTGTCGCCCGCACTAATTTTGAAGGGACGCTTCGAAAGATCGACGGCCGTAACGGTTTCGAATTTACAGTCCGCTCCGAATCGCTGCGCCTGCTTGCGAAGAACGTCCATCAGCTCCGGGCCCTGGATGCCATGCTCGAAACCGGGATAATTTTCGACTTCGGTGGTAATGGTAAGCTGTCCGCCGGGCTGGTCCCCTTCGAAGACGATGGGCTTCAGATTCGCGCGCCCGGTATACAGCGCGGCCGTAAATCCCGCCGGCCCGGAGCCGATGATAATAACCTGATGAACTTCGTGGCGCTTGAGATGGGTGTGGTTTGGTGCTTTATTATTCTGATGCATGATGCTCATAGGGACGTGCTGCGCACGTCCAACTTCTTTATACGATTGGTTGCTTTCAAGTTACCGGACGTGCGCGGCACGTCCCTACACTTTAGCAGCTTTAATATTTCTTTTCAGTCCGGCGAGTTTCGCCCGCTTCATGGGCGATTTATAGAAACGTTCGGCGTACTCCTCTTGTGCCATCGTTTCAATTTGTTCGCGAGTGAGCGAGACGATTTCTTCGCGCGGCGCGAATTCCGCGATCGCGCTCGGCTCCGCAAAGCGATTCCATGGGCAGACATCCTGACATATATCGCAGCCGTAAATCCACCCATCTAATTTGCTCGCAAGCTCCGCCGGAATTTCGTGCTCCGGTTTTAGCTCGATCGTGAGATAGGCGATGCAGCGCGTGGCATCGATCTCGTACGGCGTAAGCGCATCGGTCGGGCAGGCTTCGATGCAGCGCGTGCAGGTGCCGCACATATCTTCCGCTAGCAGGTCGGGTTCGAGGTCGATATTCAAAATAATCTCCGCGAGAAACACCCACGAGCCTTGTTCGCGCGTGATGAGATTCGTGTGCTTCCCCCGCCATCCGACGCCGGCTCGTTCTGCGATCGCTTTTTCGAGAAGTGGGCCGGTATCGGAATAATATCGCCCCTCCGCGCTCGGCACAATTTGTTTGATCTCATCCAATAATCTCCTGAGCATCTGCGGAATTACCTCATGATAATCCGTACCCCAGGCATACCGGGAGATTTTGATGTCCCTATTGGACTCGATGTCCTTGCTATAATAATTCACTGCCAGCGATAGTATGCTCTTTGCATCCGGCAAGATATTTCGGACATCGCGGCGCTTATCATGATCGCGCTCCATCCACTTCATGAGTCCGTGCGCGCCGCCGGCGACCCATGCGGAAAAGCGATCGGCCGCATCGTCGAATGGCTCGGCAGTGGTTACACCGGCCTTCGTAAAGCCGATCTCGATAGCTTTCCGCTTAATGATTTTCGTGATTTCTCGGCGGTTCATCGTGTTAGAAGGCATAACGCAATTTCCTAACTTTTGGCACCATGTCGATAAATTTTAAAATCCTAATTGCCGCCGCGCTCTTCGACCTCTTTGCAACGATTGTTTTTGGCCAGACTTTTTCCACCCCCATTCAAGTCAGCACGGATTCCGGCGCGCACTCCCCCGCCATGCACACCGGGCGCGATGGAACGATCTACGTAAGCTGGTTCGAGAACAACGCGGACATTTATTTCAGCCATTCGACCGATGCTGGCACAAGCTTCACGCCGCCCGTGCATGTTAGCAAGCAAGTGACAACGAATAATTATACTTCCCTTCTTCAGCGCGCTCCAAATTTCGCAGTCGATACCAAAGGCGTCATTCATTTGGTCTGGATGGAAGCGCGGATACCGAACGCGCAGAGCGATATTTGGTACGCGCGCTCGACGGACGATGGCGCAACGTGGACACCGCCTCAGTCCATTATGGATGCTGGTGATTCGAGCCGCTTTGCGCAGGACTTTCCCGCAATCGCCATCGACTCCACAAATAATCTGTATGTCTGCTATATCGACAATCGCTATCTCATGCGAGGACTCATCCCGCATTACAAGTTGCAGCTCGAACGCTCGACCGATGGCGGCGAGACGTGGCTGAATCCGGTTATCGCCGATAAATTACCATTCTCCGATGCAGGAACCTGCGAATGCTGCCGCGACGATATTGCCGTTAGCCCGGAGGGACACGTGTACATCGCATTTCGCACAAGTATGACAGAGGGCACGAGCGATATGCGCGATATTTTTATCGCCCGCTCGATGGATAGTGGTATGACGTTCGACAGCTCCATCCAATGCCAATTGGGGGACTGGAATCTTACGGACTGCCCGACCAAAGGTCCCCAAATCGCGCTCGATGGGAATGAAAATCTGCATGTGGCGTGGGCCGATGCGCGTGATGATTTTTCTGGCAAGCTGGTCTCTTACTATTCATTGCTCCGCCGAGCGGATACATCGGTGTTCCCTAATTACTCTATTAGTAGCGGCAATCTACCATATTCCGAGTGGCCGGACGTTGCAATCGGGCCTGATGGTACCATTGCATACGCCTATACAGTCTCCGGTCCGAACCTGTTTTCCTATTCTTCCGACGGTGGAAACACCTGGCACCGCAGCCTGCCGCTTCCCGGAGGTTCCGGCGACGCGCAGACCATTCCCGCTCTCGCCTTCGATCCGTCTGGTAACCTATTTGTAGCGTGGGAGGATATAAATAACAATGGCGCGATTTATTTCTCGAAAATCACCAGCTTGCAATCAGCGCAGGCCTCCGCGGCTATTACACTTTTTAACAAGGACTCCTATCTAACTCGAACACCCCTAACTCTCTCGTGGTCTCGTCCTGTTCGCCTGAATGCCGCAGACTTCGTGTGGTATAATATCTCGCTGACTGCGGCAGGAACTTCTATTAGTGAAACAGTCCGCGATACCAGCTTTGCGTTCGACAGCCTACCGGAAGGTCAATATACTCTTGCGGTCGCGGCCTATTCGATCCTCGGCAAGCTCGATAGCGTGAGCGGCATATTTTCTATTCAGTCACCGGCTTCAGTCAGTGAGCCGGAAGCGTTGGAAGATGAAGCCTATCCCGACCCGGTCACGAATGGCGTTCTTGCGATCGAGACAACGGAGTCAGGAAAACAGCTACTCACCGTGGTCGATAGCAAGGGTAACATCGTGAAGAAAGTATCCCTCATTCCGAACGGCGGGAGGGTAGAGCTGGATGTGCTTGGTTTGCCGGCGGGAGCCTACACCTGCGAGATCATGGGGAAACCTCCGCGCCACATTCGATTTATCATTCCTTAAGTATGAACGATACATAGAATGGAACGAGGCACGTAAATTGCCCGGCTCATCCATTATTATGAGCCAATCCACCGAATTTCCCTTCGATCTTATATGCCTTTCCCATCTTCGCTGGAATTTCGTTTTCCAACGGCCACAACATTTACTAAGCCGCGCCGCTGCGAGCCACGAGCGCGTTTTCTTTTTCGAAGAGCCAGTCTTCGGAAAGAATAATACTCCGAAGCTTGAAGTGCAAAAATCCGCCGAAGGCGTGCTGGTCGTCGAGCCACACTTGCAGGAGGGAATGCCATACAATGAAACCATACAAGCTCAACGGCAATTGCTCGATGATTTGCTTTCCGAGTGGAATGTGCATGATTACATTTTCTGGTATTACACCCCGATGGCGCTTTCGTTTTCGCGCCACTTGAATCCTGCACTCACCATCTATGATTGCATGGACGAACTTTCGCTTTTTAAAAATGCGCCGAAAGAATTGCTCGATAATGAAAGCGAACTTCTCCAAATCGCCGATCTTGTTTTCACCGGAGGACAAAGTCTTTATGAAGCAAAGAAAAACCGGCACCCGAATGTATTTGCGTTCCCAAGCTCCATCGACTTCGCGCATTTCGCGCAAGCGCGGAAAATTTCAAAGCACGATCATTTGGGTCCCGAAGACCAAGCCACGATTCCGCATCCGCGAATGGGCTACTGCGGCGTGATCGACGAGCGCATCGACTTCGATCTTGTTTCGAACGCTGCAAATGCGCGGCCTGATTGGCAATTCGTTTTTGTCGGGCCGGTGGTAAAAATAGATCCCGCGTCGCTCCCGACGCAACCGAACATTCACTATCTCGGACAGAAAGATTACAAAGAGTTACCACAATATCTTGCTGGATGGGACGTGGCGATGATGCCGTTCGCCATCAATGATTCGACAAAGTTTATCAGCCCCACGAAAACTCCGGAATACCTCGCGGCCGGACGGCCCGTTGTTTCAACTGCTATCCGCGATGTGGTGCGACCTTATGGCGAGCAGGGATTGGTTGAAATCGCGAGCACGCTCGATGAATTTATTCGCGCCGGAGCACAGTGCGGCATGGACGAAGGCGCACTGCCGATCGACTGGCTGAAGCGCGTCGATACGTTTCTCGGAAAGACTTCATGGCAAAAAACATGGGGCGAAATGTCGAAACGTATGGCCGATGCACTGGAGGAGAAAACCGCCGATACCAGTGAAATGACGATGGAAACGGATTTCTTATCCGATAGTTATGCAAACGAGCGTGCCTTTAGCGCCGAGGTGGCATGATATTGTCTGAACTTTAAGTTGGGAAGAATTTCGATGGATCCCGCATTCGCGGGAATCCATCTCATTAATCTCGAAAATCTCCCCAAATCCAGGTTCAGACAATTATGTACGATTATCTCATAGTGGGCGCCGGGTTTGCCGGCAGTGTGCTGGCCGAGCGGCTTGCGAATCAGCGCGGCAAGCGCGTGCTTCTGGTCGATCGCCGCAATCATATCGGCGGCAATGCCTTCGATCATTACAATGACGATGGCATTCTGGTGCATAAATACGGCCCCCATATTTTTCATACGAATTCGGTCGAGGTCTTTGAATATCTTGGGCAATTCACCGAATGGCGGCCTTACGAACATCGCGTGCAGGCGAGCGTCGATGGACAGCTCGTGCCGATCCCGATCAATCTCGATACGATCAACAAGCTTTACGGCCTCAATCTCGATTCGTTCGGCGCCGAAGAATTTTTTAAGAAAGTAGCCGAGCAAGTCGCTCAGATCCGCACATCCGAGGACGTCGTCGTGAGCAAAGTTGGCCGCGAACTCTACGAAAAGTTTTTCAAGAATTATACGAAAAAGCAGTGGGGCCTCGATCCATCGGAACTCGATGCCAGCGTGGCCGCGCGCGTTCCGGCGCGCACTAACCGCGACGACCGCTACTTCACCGACACCTATCAGGCCATGCCGATTCATGGTTACACGCGCATGTTCGAGCGTATGCTCGATCACCCAAACATCCACATTCTTCTTAATACCGATTACCGGGAACTCGAAGGCGAGATAAATTATCGCGAGATGATTTACACCGGACCGATCGACGAGTTCTTCGATTATTGCTATGGCAAACTGCCATACCGCTCGCTGGAATTCAAGCACGAGACGCATAACGTCCCGGTCTTCCAGCCGGCACCGGTCGTCAATTATCCGAACGAGCAACTTTACACGCGCATCACTGAATTCAAATACCTGACGGGGCAGGAGCATTTGAAGACAAGCGTCGTTTATGAGTTCCCGCTTTCCGAGGGCGACCCATACTACCCCATACCGCGCCCGGAAAATCAGGAGATATACAAGCAGTATAAAACGCTCGCGGACGCCATGCCGAACATGCACTTCGTTGGACGCCTGGCAACCTACCGCTATTACAACATGGACCAGGTCACCGCGCAGGCGCTTACCATGTTCAAGAAGCTCACGGGCGAAAAAGAAATCCAACACGCCGGGCGCGCGCCCGACGCAGCCACGCTCAAGCTCATTCACAATTTCGAAATGGCCCATAAGATGCGGACGAATGGGCATACGGTCATAGTGCCACGAGCTTCGTAAAGTCATGTTCAAGAGTTTTTTTCTTGCCGGTTTCGAGTGCGCGACGGGCTATAACCGCCATCACGAGTGGATCGACCAGATCGAAGCCACGCAGCACGATAAGTATCTGGGCGAAGACTACGAGCGCCTGCGCCGGGCGGGAATCCACGCCGTGCGCGAGGGTATTCGCTGGCCGCTTATCGACCGGGATGGGACCTATAATTTCGCGCCGGTGAAGGAAGTCCTGCGCCATGCGCGCGCGAAGGAAGTCGATCTCATTTTCGATCTTTTTCACTATGGTTACCCGAACGGTGTCGATCCTTTTAGTGATACTCTGCCGGCGCGGTTCGCGGAGTATTGCCACGCCGTTGCGCGCTATGTCGTCTCGAATTTCGATGGGCCGTTTTATTTTACTCCGGTCAATGAGCCATCGTTTTTTGCGTGGGCCGGCGGCGAGGTCGGGCTTTTCGCGCCACACCAAACGGGCCGCGGACCGGAACTGAAATATGCGCTCGTTCGCGCTGCTATCGCCGGAGCGAATGCAATTTTGAGCGTAATTCCCGAATCGGAAATGGTTACGGTCGATCCGGTGTGCCACGTTGTTCCCGCTACGCCGGAAGAGCAGGATGCCGCCGATCACTTTAACGACCATGCCGTCTTCGAAAGCTTCGATATGATTTCGGGCCGTATGAATCCAGAACTTGGCGGAAGCGAGCGGCATCTGGGAACCATCGGAATAAATTATTATTGGAATAACCAATGGGTCCTGGGCGGCGAAACGCTGGCCGAGGATGACGAGCGCCGCGTGCCCTTGCGCGACATTCTCCGCCGCGTATGTAATCGTTACGATGCCAACATCTTCATCGGCGAGACCGCCCACGGTGGCGACCGCCGCGCCGATTGGATCACGAATACCGCCGGTGAAGTCATCGCGTTGCTCGAAGAGGATATTCCGATTCACGGCATCTGCCTCTATCCCATCATTGGAATGCCTGAGTGGCACGTCCGCGAGGAGTGGACGAGCATGGGCCTCTGGGATTTGCTCCCCGCCGCCGATGGCACGCTCGAACGCCATCTTCACATTCCCTCCTTCGATGCGCTGGTCGAAGCGCAATCCAAAGTCGGCAAGCTGCTGATGACGCGGCGCCGCGTCGAGGCGATGGTGCAATAAAACCGCAGCTTACGGCTGAACAGGCCGGTACTTGACACGCATTCGCTCCCACCAGTCCATAAATCTTCGGAAATACCGGCGTTGCGGCTGGAGGAGCAAATTATAATCGGCGGCGCAGGCGTCGAAGGAAAGGCTGACGGGCTTAATCGTGAGGAGCGGTACGATCCTCACGATGTAGTGCTCGTCGCCCGCGCATTGCTGAGTCAGGTCCGAGGAATCGAGGGCATAGAGTTTTCCAATCCGAATCAGCGACCGAAGCGAATCCATATCAGGCAGATCGAGCTGCGCCAGGGCATTCAAATTTTGAAAATTCTGTCCAGCCGTCCGGCGGGAGGTTCGAACATTCACAGATCCTGACGTGTCCAGCGTCCAGGAATCGGAGGGAATCGTTCCGGTATCGGTAACCTCTTCATCGCCATTGGCACTGATGAACAGACTGAATTTGAAATTCTTCGGCAAAGAGTTTTCGGGGGTTGCCGTTGCGGCAACCGCATGGGGCACCGTTGATTTCTCGACCTGCCGGGCCGCGCACGAAGCGAAGGCAACAGCGAATAATAGAATGGTATATTTGAATTTCATAATTTATGATCGAAGCGTTTGCGCCGCCGCCCGAATGGATGCGCGCGACTCGCTGAAGGTCTTCAAAACAAAACCGGGCGGCGTTTGGAATTCGATATCGAGATACGGACTGCCAAAGAGGATAAGTCCACGCAGCGCAATTCCGCGCCCCGCAAGCGAGGCGGCGATTTCGCGAACGAGGGCGGGTATCGTGAGCGCGGCACGATTAGTTCCGAGATACCCGCGCGTATGATGGAATGTCGCAAGAATGGTATTTGGGTCGAGTTCCACAGAACGTTCCGGCCAGTCATTTGGAGTGAGAATGTCAATCGTGGCAATGGCATCGCGCATCGATTCCGCAAAGGCGTTGGCTTTTTCCAGCGCGGCGGACCGGTCATCGGCAAGGATGAGAATGTTCGCTTGCGTTAAAGCGATACTGCCAGTGACCTCGATTGCCTTTCGCGCGATTTCATCCGCGAGCATCGAATGCTTGCTGGCGCATTCGGCCAACTGGCCGGCGTCAATGGAGGAAGACTCGATTATGGTTTTCGCTTTCAGCCGAAGGATTCGTGCAACCCGTTCTCGAATCATTTCGAGATCGAGCTTTCCGGAATCTACGGCAGATTCGATTGCCGTTCCGGTCCGAAGTGCATCGAGCGGCATAAGCAATACATCCGCGCCAGCCTGGAGCGCCCGAACGGCAGCTTCCTCCGATCCGAAGTGATGGGTGATGGCGTGCATTTCGAGCGCGTCGGTCACGACGATGCCTTCGAAGCCGAGCCGCTCGCGAAGGAGCGTGGTGGTGAGTGCATGCGAAAGTGTGGCGGGAATATTTCGTTCCGAGTCACCCGCGCTGAGATATTGCGCGAGGTTTGGCGCGGCAAGATGGCCACTCATGATCGAATATACTCCGGCCTCGATGAGCGCTTTGAACGGCGGAAGTTCGAGTGCGTTAAACTCATCCCAATCTTTGTCGATGAACGGAAGCTCGATATGCGAATCGACCGAGGTATCGCCATGCCCCGGAAAATGTTTCCCGGTCGCGGCGACGCCTTCGGATTGCAGCCCGCGCATGAATTCCACCGCGAACACGGCGGCGGTTTCCGGATCGTCACCGAAGGCGCGGGTATTGATGATCGGGTTCGCGGGGTTGGAATTGACATCGGCGACGGGCGCGAAATTCCAGCCCAACCCGATGGCCCGCATTTCCCGCGCTATTGCTTTTCCGGCCGCGAGCGCAAGTTTCGGCTCGCCTGTCTTCGCGATAGCCATGGCGTCCGGGAACTCCGTTCCGCCTTCCGTGAGGCGCATCGGAAGCCCGAATTCGCAATCGCAGGAAAACAGGAGCGGCGTTACATCCGACGCAATCGCGATGGCCTGCAATTTTCTCGTGGCGCGCGCAACTAATTCCGTGGTTCCGCCAAAGATGCAAAAGCCGCCGGCCCGCGTTTCGCGAACGAGTTGTTCGGTGCGCCGGGCATATTCGCTGTCATCGGAAAACGCTTGCACATCGAGCCGCGGCATGATGAGTTGGCCGATGAGGGCTGCCGACGAAAGCCCGGTGATGGTTTGGAATGGCATTGTTTCGCGCTATGAACAGCCATGTTCTTCTTCAAAGTCCCCAAGTTTGATTTCTTTCCCGGAGTTTTGGTGGAGTAGAATCGGTTGTTGCTATCGGTGGAATTTACTCATTCGCAGAAAAAAGCGCTTTCGACCGAGCGGCATCTCGCCATTACGGCCAATGCCGGTTCGGGGAAGACGCGTGTGCTTGTCGAGCGCTATATCAATCTCTTTGAGCGTTACGCAGATCTCGCCACGCGAAATGTCGCCGCCATTACCTTCACGGAAAACGCGGCGAGCGAGTTGCGAGAGCGTGTGCTAAGGGAAATCTCGGAACGATTGAAAGATTCCGCTATCCTTTCGGATCGCAATCGGCGGGAGCGGCTTCGAAAGCTTCGCGATTCGCTCCCAAGCGCTTTCATCGGCACGATCCATGGCTTTGCTACTCGGATTCTACGGGCGTATCCGGTCGAAGCGAATGTCGATGCCGGCTTTGCAATCACTACCGGAGCGGACCAGCGGATTCTTGCCGAGGATGCGATTAGCCGCGTCTTTTATTCGGCGCTCGAGGAAGCGTATGAAAATATAAACGATTCTAATACTCTAAGGCTCTTTCGGAAGCTCGGGCGGCATGAAGTAACAGAGCTGGTGCGAGCACTGCTTCGGAATCGCGCGCGCGCGGAGCGAATTCGTAAGCATCTGCTTGCGAAAAATACGGATGAAGTACTGGCGTTTTGGCGCGGTCATATCGAGCAAGCGTTAAGCATTTGTGGCGATCCTTCCGTAAAGGAGCTGGTGTGGGAAGTAAAGCGCTGTCTAAAGAAAGGGAAAACGGTTCAGGATTTTCTGCTGCTGATTCAAGGCTATGAGGTTGCTACCGAGTTCTTCGAAACAGCGAAAACATTTACTGCAGTAGTAAATAAGCTGCTCACAAAAAATGGAACGCTTCGGGCGAATCTGATTGACTTCAGCACTGCGCCAATTGGCATGCAATCCGAAGTTGATGAATTAATTTCGAAAATCCTTCCGCTTCGAGATTTGCTCAATGCCTGTCCGGAAAGCGAGGAAGTCTACAAAACAGACCATCTCGAATATCTTGCATTACTGCGAACCGTTTTTGACTTGTACGATCATGTTCTTCTTGAATATACTTCGACGAAAACGGAATATGGCCTGCTCGATTTTGACGATCTGATAGAGAAACTTCACCGCCTCTTCGAGGACCGGCGCGTGCTGGATGAACTTTCGCGCGAGTTCCGATTCCTTATGATCGACGAATACCAGGACACCGACGAGAGTCAGTTCGAACTCGTCCAGCTGCTCACGGAAAATTTTGGGGCGCGCAGCAATCTTGCGATCGTCGGCGATCCGAAGCAGGCGATTTATACCTTCCGCAATGCAGACGCCGGAATCTTTCATCAAACGAAGGAGTCGATTCGCGCGCAATCGCTTTCCGCGACATCGTTCGAAGAATCGCTTGCCCTTTCGCTGCTTCCGGAAGAGGAGCTTGGCTGGATCGCCCTTGGCGAAACCTTTCGAATGACGCGCCTGCCGCTTGCAGCTATCAATCGGCTGTTCCGCTCAGTAATGGGCCAGCGCGACGCTACCAATACCACGGGATACTCCGATCTCATTCATGGCCGAATAGAAAGCTTGCCTGGAAATGTGGAATGGATATGTCCTCTTGCGACCAACCATACAAAGCATTCCGAGAATGGCGTGGATGATGAGACAAATAGTGAAACGAATAGTGAAGAAAATGGCGAAGATATAGAGAGCGCGAGCGAAGCGTCCCTCATCGCTCGAAAAATTCGCGGCATTCGTGCCAGTCCGGAGTATCAGGTTGAGATGAAGGACGGTCTTCGGCGCGTGGCTTATGAGGACATTGCCATTCTGCTGCGATCTCGCACGAATCTTGCCATGCTCGAACGCGCTTTGCGTGCAGAGAATATTCCCTACTCCGTCGCGAAAGGCGCCGGCTTTTTCGTACAGCCAGAAATTTTGGACATCACGGGCTATCTCGCATTCCTTACCGCGCCCTCGAATGATGTTGCGCTTGCTGCGATACTTCGCGCTCCATTTTTCGCAATCTCGGATGCCCAATTGTTTCAAATCGCGTATCATGAGTCCGCGAACCGGCGGAGATTGATTGACCCGTGGAATTTTTGGGATCAGTTCCAAAGTTTCGCCGAAACTCATAAAGCGCCATATCTTATGCGTGCTGTATCTCAGATTCGCGAAAATCTCGCGCTTGCTGGTCGAACGGCCACGGCCATGCTCGTCGAAAAGATTTATGCGGAGACGGGTATCTTCGCCACGCTGCAAGTGGGTCCGCAGGCGGCGCAAAAAATCGCGAATCTCGAAAAATTTCTCGCGCTGGCGCGGGCTTCCGACGCAAGCGGATTTTCCGGACTTCTCGATTTCGTCGAGCGCATTAAATACTTGACCGATTCCGAAGAACAGGAATCGCAGGCCGATGTGCCCGATGGCCGCGGTGCCGTTCGCATCATGACCGTCCATGCCGCGAAAGGGCTTGAATTTCCGATTGTCATCCTTCCATTTTTGCAGAAGCCATTCCAATTCGATTATTCGCACTTGCTCGATAAAGAGCTTGGACTTCAAATTAAATCTCCCGACCGCGAGCAAACCCCGATCATTGCCGAACTTATTCGTGATCGTGCCCGTGTCGCGACGATAGCCGAAGAGCAGCGAATTTTCTACGTGGCCGCGACCCGCGCCCGCGACCATCTCATTTTTTCCTGCACGATGCCGGAAAAGCCGAAACACAATTCCTGGCTTGCCTGGGCGTCCGATGCCTTCGGGCTGTTACCCGATTCCGAAGCCTTGCATTTCGTGGAAACTATCGAGCGTTATAACGGCGAACTGGGAATATCGAAATCGGAATCCATCGTGCTCGATATTCCTCTCATTCGCCATGCTGCCGATATTACGATCACCGAGGATCTCGTTCCATTGGAAACAGCGATGGAACGCGGACCCATTTATCTCGATGAGCTACGGATCCCGCGACCCACCGCACGGTTCAGTGCGACTCAGCTTTTGCGCCACAAAGAGTGCCCAACGAAATACTATCTGGCTTGCGTACTCGGAATGCCCGAAGAGCCGAAGCTTGCCTACGATTTGGAACCCGATGAATACTCGGAGCGCATTCACGGGCAACTGCTCGGGCAGATCATCCATCAACTGTTGGAAAAAATTGACCAGTTTGCGCCGGGCGGCGCGTTCGATCGTTCACGCGCCGAGCGCGAGTTGAATAAAATTTTCGATACGATCGGAGTTCCCGAATACTCCGATCGCTTCAACTATTCCGCAACGATTTTCGAGCATGTCACCGCCTTTCTAAAATCTCGATTCAGCACGGCCGTCTTTGCTGGCACGGAGATTCAGACTGAATTTTCGCTTCAAACTTCGCTCGAATCGGGCGATACCCTCTTTGGCATCATCGACCGGCTCTTCCGCGATGAGCATGGAACCTGGACCGTCCTCGATTATAAAACCGGAACTACTTCGGACGTGGATCGTCACCTAAAAAACATAGAGCGATACCAATTTCAACTTCAGTTCTATGCATACCTTGTTCATCTGTTCGACCCATCGGCTGAAACAATTCGCGGCGTCCTGTTTTTTACTTCAACTGGCGAAGTAAAAGAATTTACATTCGGTTCATCCGACTTCGAATCCTTTGCCAACGAGTGTTCCGCCATCATCCAACAGATACGGCGCGATGAGGAAGTTCCCGAACTTCGGCTGTTACATCGTAATCTTCAACATTGCCATGAATGCAGCTTTTACAATTGGGATCAATCCCAATGCGTGGTCTTGACCGCCGGTCAAAATCCAATGGCAATTCCCGCCAGGTAGCCCAGTTCGCTAATGGCCCTAAGTTGCGGGCCGTTGTAGGCTTCGCCGCCTGCCCCGACCGGCCCGATCGCCGGGAACGACCAATAGCGCCCCATCAGCATAATTCCCAAATCATACGACGGCGTCACGAGAATCGAATACCGAATTCTCGCAAACGCCGTGAGAAGAAATGCGTCCCACAACGTTGCGGAACTATATTGAGTCGCCGTTCCCGCCGAATCCCGAACATTTGCGCTTGCCCCGCCCAAGCCATAGCCAATGCCGAGGCCCATACCGAATCGAAAACCCGACACGCTGATAAAATTGCGAACCGTTTCAAGGCCCAGCGTCGTCATGTTAAGGTTTTCCTCGACCGAGGCCGGGAAATTCCGTTCCCCGCTGAAGAAAAAATTCGTCCAGGTTCCCTGCCAGGATCGAGTTTCGTCCACATGTTCCGCGAATACGGAAAGCGCCTGAACGCCATTCGTCGCCACGGTATAATAGAGGTGCTCGATCGTCGGATTCGTAAAGAATCCACGATTGATCTCGTCCCGCGCGAGGAGTGGCTTCTGCCCGTTCGTAGCGAACCAAAACCCGGCCTCGTGCGGCATGTTCTGCGCCCGTGCGGCAGTGGATAGTGGAAAGTGGATAGTGGATAGTGCCAAGATCATTAGCACTATCCGCATAAAAACTTTCCGTCTCCATTTTCCACTCTCCACTATGCGTTATCAATTTTCAATAAACTCTCTTCTTCGGCTGATACTTCGTGATCGCAACGTCGCGGTACGCGATGCGAGGCTCCGCGCCGCCGTTTTTGAATGCGAAAGTATGCTTCATCCAATTTTTGTCGTCGCGCTCCGGGAAGTCTTCGCGCGCATGGCCGCCGCGCGTTTCCTGCCGATTGAGCGCGCAGTTGACTACGATGCTCGCCGTGTCAAGCAGGTTCCCAAGTTCGATCGCTTCGAGGAGATCGGTATTGAATTGCATTCCTTTGTCGTCGATCACGACCGTTTTATATTTCTCGCGAAGCTCGCCGATTTTGGTGAGCGCCGATTCCAGGCCCTTCGCATCGCGGAAAATTCCGCAATCGTCCATCATGAGTTGCTGCAATTCGGTGCGGAGCGGAGCGGGTTTGTTGCCGCTCGTGCGCGATTTGATCTCCGCGATTTTCGATTTTGTCCACTCCCCGGCATTTGCCGCGAGTTTCGGAAATGCCGCTCCGGATTTCAAATATTTCGCAATCGACTTTCCGCCGCGACGCCCGAAGACAATAATGTCGAGCAGTGAATTTGTCCCCAATCGGTTCGCGCCGTGAACGCTTACGCAGGCGCACTCGCCGGCCGCATAAAATCCCTTGACGATACCGTCTTTATTATCCTTGCGGACTTGCCCATCGGAATCGGTTGGAATTCCGCCCATCACATAATGCGCGGTTGGCTGGACTGGGATGCCTTCCGTCGTCGGTTCGACGCCGAGATAGGTCCGCGCGAAGCCGGTGATCTCTGGTAACTTTTCGTTGATGACGGAAGCAGGCAAATGCGTCAGATCGAGAAGCACATAGTGCGTGCCATCGGAACCTTTTATGCCTCGGCCTTCCCGAATTTCCGTAATGATTGCGCGCGAGACCATGTCGCGTGGCGCCAAATCCTTCACGGTCGGCGCATAGCGTTCCATAAAACGCTCGCCATCTTTATTGCGAAGAATTCCGCCCTCGCCGCGCGCCGCTTCCGAAACGAGAATGCCGAGCTTCCACAATCCCGTCGGATGGAACTGCATGAATTCCATATCTTCGAGCGGCAGGCCGGCATTATAGGTCAGCATGAAGCCATCGGCCGTGCCGACGTGCGCGTTCGACGTGATGCGCCAAATTCTTCCATCGCCGCCCGTCGCAAACATCACGGCCTTCGCATGGAAGATGTGAATTTCGCCCGTTAAAATTTCAATGGCAACGACGCCGCTCACTTCGCCATCTTCATGCAGCAATTCGGTCACGAAAAATTCGCTGAAGAAGCGGACGTTATTCTTCAGGCAATTTTCGTAGAGCGTGTGCAGCATCACATGGCCCGTGCGGTCGGCGGCATAGCAGGCGCGCTGCACCGCGACGCGCTTCGAATCGGGATCGGCCGGGTTTTCGGGACGTGTATGGCCGCCAAACCGGCGCTGCGCGATCTTGCCTTCCGCAGTCCGCGAAAACGGCATACCCATGTGTTCGAGTTCGACCACCGCGCGCGGCGCGTCGTTGCACATCGTTTCGATCGCATCCTGATCGCCCAGATAATCGGAACCTTTGACGGTATCGAACGCGTGCCACTCGGGATTATCTTCCTCTTCGTTCCCAAGCGCCGCGCAAACGCCGCCCTGTGCCGCGCCCGTATGCGAGCGGAGTGGATGAACCTTCGTCAGCACCGCGCAGGTATAGCCGTTCGGCCCCGATGGAATTTCCACCGCCGCCCGCAAACCCGCGCCGCCCGCGCCTACTATGATTACGTCGAATTGATGTGTTGTCATATCTTAATATCAGGTCGAGAGAAATGTTATGTCGTTTTTTTTCGAGTGCTTGCCGTCCGCGTCCGAAGCCCGCTACGGCGGGTCGCCTTGGCCCGCGCTTGTTTGGCGTTGCGCGCTTTCAAGAATTTGCTGAAAGCTTTTGCATCCTCTGGGGTGCCGGGCACAACCTGGAGGTCGTCCCAGGCCCGGCGCAATTTGCGCATCTCCGCATCCTCATGTGCGCGGTCTTTCAAAAATTTGCTGAAGGCCCTATCCACCGCGGAATTCGCGGGTCCGCTCACGACCTCGATGTCGGCCATTTCAAGTTCTTTAAAGTCGATCATGGAAAAAATCTGGAAAATACTGGTGAATCAACGCGTACGCTTCTTTGGTATTGATAAACATTTTGTTCGGTGCAAATCGTTGTGCTCCGAGCATTTTTTCGTAGTGTTCGATCAGCTTCGTTTTGGGTTCGAAGGCAACCACTCCGCGATAACCATTTTCTAACGATTTCTTGCACAGGAAGGCGACTAAATTCGCCGCGACTCCGGAATATAGCTTCGCTCTTCCTTTATTGCTCGGAGCATTCTCCAAAAGGTCCATAAAAATATGATCCCCCTTATCGGTACAGCTCACAAGCCCATGATATTCCGAATACGCGCCTTTTTTAAAGAGGGCATAAACTTCACGATTCGGGTGGTCCCATTCCGTTACCCAATCGAAGGCCCAACCAAACGTTCCCTTACGCAGGGCATGCTCATCGAGCACACGCATGATCTCCGTCTCGAAAACTTCCCCCGTGCGAACGTTTTCGATGGAACTCGTAAGCGTATCGACTTTGAAATCGAGATAGCGTTTTTTCATCCGTTATAAAACTTTCGATGTGGTGTAACGTTCATTCCCCATTCCTAATTCGTAATTCAAATAAACCATTTTTTTTCTTGCTCCCGCGCAATGTAGGTTCCCGTTTCGAGCGCATACTCGGTTGGTTCTTCGCCACGAGTGAAGAGGAAGTCCGGATGTTCGAGATAATACCGCTGAACGATTGGCGATCGCGCGATAAACGCGAGTTCACGGCCTGTCTTCTGGATTTTTCCGAGCCAGGGATCGGCATGATAATCGGGAAAATCATCTGCTTCCCGTGCGAGCCGCATTCGCTCGGCGTCGGTCTTCGGTATGGATCGCGAACGCATTTGTGCTTCATGAATAACGTCGTTTCCGGAATATTTCGAGGCATTTCCCTGACCGGCTTCCGATTTTCGGGAACGAATAAGATGCTCGAACGGGTCGTTCAGCCGCACGACCGCACCCGCTTTTGCCGCCAGCGCGCCGAGCGGACCCCGGCCCGGAATTCCCGCGCCAAGATCGCGCTTCATCTCATGCGAAAAAACGACGAACGTAAGGCCAAGCTGGTCGCGCAGTTCGATGAGTTGCATGACCATCCGATCCTTTTGTCCGCGGTTCATGGAAGCGAACTCGAACGAGTTTAGCACAACGACCGCCCCAACTCCCCCTCCGCTGCCAAGAGGAGGGGGCTGGGGGGTGGTCTCGGTCACCGGAGCAGAATTTTTCGTTCCTCTTCCGCGCCGCTCGATGTCTCTCCGTAGCATCGCCGTGTTCCACGTTCCAAGCGGAACATCGTGGATAAAAAAGTTCGGGTGCATACTCGGGTGGGCCGGATGCATCGCCGGCGATGCATCCTCTGATTCGTCTTCCTCCGAATCTTCCTCTTTGTCTTCATCGTCGTATTTCCTTTTCCATTCCAGGGATCGCGCCCACGCTTTTTCTTCTTCCGTGACATTATTGCCGATGAGTTCGGCGCGGTCTCCGATGAACCAGTTTTTTCCCGTCGCCTTCAGGAGCGCGATAACTTCATCCAAGCTGAGTGTGGGTTTCGGTGGCTTCATGGGCGTGGCTGGCTCCGGCAATGGCTCGGCCGATGACCGGTCATCCATCGGCAGCCGCGGTTCCGGAAGCGGCATCCCCGATTTCTCCAGTTCCTTCGCGAACGCTTCCTTCATCAGCGCAACGCCCGCGTACGTATTGACGTACCACACATCCAGGTCCGGATTTTCCCGCGCGATCGCAAACGACATTTGCGCCGCGATGCGCGCGTTCTTCCGAACGTCCCGCGAAAGGACGAGCGTGAACGTATCGTTCAGCACTTCGATGGTGTCATCGCCATCTTTGAAGGTATAAAATGGTTTCGATTCCGGTTCGCTCGGCATTTCGAACAAACTTTCGATCGTCAACTGGCGCTTGGTTCGGGTTCGGTAAATCATAATCGTGTTATTGGTTTTAAGTGATAGGTGCTCATTCGAACACTCCTAATATAACCCGATTAGTATAAAAATGTTACATAAAAAGAATATAAAAATAGATTTCTTGAGGGAATTGGTGCCTATGGCGAAAATGACCCAAAATTGTCATGTCATTCCCGCAACAGCGGGAATCCAGACCCGGCAGTCGTAGTAATCCGAACCTGGATTCCCGCCCCCGATCAGGTCGAGGGCAGGCTTTTCGCGGGAATGACAATTTAAAAATCCCGAATGGAGGAAAGAGAATGGCCGGAAGCCAATACCTCGGCAAAAGCTCAATGGCCATCAAACTTTTCGACGCCAAAAAATACTACCAACCCTGCAAACGATGCAAGCCGGGGGAATAAAATTTTCGCAAGTACGGATCGGTTGCGAAATGAACTATATACTTAGAATGTTGTGGAATTATTGATGAAGAGAAAATTCTACCCCGCATCACGAGATGATCGTGCCTTTTTTTGGGTAATGGTCTTTGGTGCAATCTTTGCCCCCTGGGCATTTGTAAAAGGAGATATAAGCTATGGTTATGTTATGTGTGGTGTTTTTTTCGGGGGATTTCTAAGCTGTTATGTATTTCAGGATACTTCTGAAAGAGGTAAGCCCAATCCGTATCAAAGTGCGGTTGCTTTAGTTTTAGCTATGAGCAAACAATTGTCGTGGCTCAGTGCTTTTTTGGAAAAAGAGCAACATAAAATTGCGGAAACAGAAAGTACGCTCTCGCAGCTTCGTGACAAAAAATCAGAATTGGAGCCCTTGCTGAATACGGATAAAGAAACCGTTCGGGCAATGTTGGCTGCTCTTTCTAAAGCCAACTCGCGGAATGTTTGGAAAGAGCGGCTTTTGGGATTTATTATTGGCCTTCTTGCCTCACTTCTTGCATCATGGATTTTCGGATTTCTCAACAATGGCCGATAAATCTGTTAATCAAAATTAAATTAATAAAAACGGACGAATAAAATGGAACAAGAAGTGTCAATCGCTGCCTCTTTCGAGGGGCTGCCAATTATTACAAGCACGTGTGGCGATATAACCGAGTCCGTTATGCCAACACTCAAACTTTATATGGACAAGCAGGCTTCGAAGAAAAAGCTTTGTGAGAGTGTGCGCTTAGCAATGCCTGGAGACGGGCGCTCTGAAGCTATTGCTTCAGCGATTGCAAATAGGGCCAAATTTTATGAAGATTTGCTCTCTTTCCATAAGCAGGGTTTGGAAGAGTATGAGATACGTGGCGATGGATACAACGGTGTTGGCGAATGTATTCTTGGAGTCCTTGAAAAGGGCCACTCTTTGAATGTCGCAAGGACTCTCGTTGCAATGGACGCTAATAAGACAAACCCCGTAGACGTCAGAAATGTCGGCTCCACTCTTCCGTGTGGTCTCCGTTGCGCATGTTGGGTGGGTGGTTATACAGGTCAAGCCAATGGTTACCGCTTACCTCGGCTATAAGTTTGAAATAAATAATTCCTAGCCGTATCTTCACGATGAAAAACATTTGGAAAGCCACAGC
>DASRZC010000009.1:0-22229 GCA_035686785.1 Kapaibacterium sp. (SeqCode) | reverse complement strand
GCGCTCGCGGAGCCGCTTACGGAAGCGCGATCGGCGCTTGCCATTGTAACAGAGCTTTCCCACTGGATTCGCGATTACGCGGAGCGTATTTCGCTCGATCCCGACTCGCTTGCCACGCTGCGGGAACGCTCGCAGCGCATTCAGCGGCTGAAGAAAAAATTCGGGGGAACGCTCGGCGCGGTGCTCGAAAAGAAGGCGGAACTCCAGGCGAAACTTTCATTCGAAAACGAATTCGAACAGATCATTACCGAAAAAGAAAAAGAGTTTGCGAAAATTCGGGGCGGCGCTTCACGCATTGCGGAAAAGCTTTCGAAAGCGCGGGCGGAACATGCGCGAAAGCTGGAACCGCAGATCGTGGAAGTCTTGAAAAATCTTGGGATAGATCACGGGAAATTTCAGGTTCAACTTACAACGGATCGGTCCGATCCGACCGATCTGTCCGCCCTGCTAATAGGTAAAGAGTTGCACAAGGCAAATATGCGCGGCGTCGATTCCGTGGAATTTTATATTTCCACGAATGCGGGTGAATCGCCGAAGCCGCTGGCGCGCGTCGCTTCCGGCGGCGAGATTTCGCGAATCATGCTTGCGCTAAAGACGATACTTGCGAAGAGCGACCGGTTGCCGCTCCTCATCTTCGACGAAATCGACATTGGCATTTCGGGCCGCGTGGCGCAGCGCGTGGGCCGCGCGATGAAGGAGCTTTCAGGCGATCATCAGATTATTGCAATTACCCATCTTGCGCAAATTGCCGCGTGTGCGGATGCGCATTTTGTTGCGGAGAAGAGCACGGTCAAAGGTACGACCTCTTCTCGACTCCGAAGGATTTCCGATGCGGAACACGTCGAGGAAGTAGCGCGACTGATTTCGGGGGATGTTCTTAGCGCCAGCGCAATAGAAAATGCGCGAATGCTTATTGCAGAAGCAGAAGGGAGCAATTCAAAGCGGTCCACCAAGTCCAAGGCCTCCACACCCTCCACGGCCACCGCACTTTAGGAGAAAGTTGAACAAATACACTGACCGCCTTCACGCCCTCTTCCAACTCGAGTTCTTTGGAATGAAGCTCGGGTTGGAAAATATTCGCGCGCTGCTCGATTTTCTTGGGCATCCGGAGCGGCAATTTCCATCCATCCATGTTGCGGGCACGAATGGAAAGGGAAGCGTTTCCGCCATGCTGGGGGCGGTGCATCAGGCAGCTGGAAAACGAACGGGACTATATACTTCTCCCCATCTCGTCGATTTTCGAGAACGCATCCGCGTGGATGGCGAGATGATTTCGGAAGCGGAAGTCACGAATTTTCTCGAACGAATTTGGCCGAAGGTGGAAGAGCTTAAAGCAACTTTTTTCGAGGTGACGACCGCAATGGCCTTCGATCATTTCGCTCGGTACAGGGTGGATATTGCTATTGTCGAAACTGGCTTGGGCGGGCGGCTCGATGCGACGAATGTGCTTGAAAAGCCTCTTGTAACCATTGTGACTTCGATTGGCTTCGATCATACAGCGCAGCTTGGCCCGACGCTGGAATCGATCGCGTCCGAGAAAGCGGGGATATTCAAACCAGGTGTGCCGGCGGTAGTTAATTGCGACCCCGAACTCAATCCTGTTTTTGAAAAAGTGGCACGGGAGATCGGTTGTGAAATCCTTTTTGTGCGAAATTGGAAAGTACCGGCTCCTTTTGCGGGAATAAATCCTTCACTTGCTGGAAGCCATCAGAAAGAGAACGTAAAAACCGTTTTGGCTGCGATCAGCGTGCTTCCGCAGGAACTATCGTTCGAACACATTCGGGATGGCATATCGAATGTCGCGAGCATGACGGGCCTTCGCGCCCGGCTCGAAGAGATTCACAGCGCGGATCTTTCGGAACGCGGTCTTCGGTTGTTCCTCGATGTTGGGCATAACCCGCAGGCGCTTGAAAGGATGAAAGAGTTTTTTGACGCAATGGACATCCGCCCAATCGTCATCGCTGGGCTGATGAAAGACAAGAATATTACTGAAGTGCTTCAAATCCTTAAGTCCTTTGGATCCTATTTCGTCGCCGTCCAAGCTAAAACAGTTCGCGCGCTTCCGAGCGCTACCCTTACCGAACTGGCTCATGCTGCCGGTTTGCCCGCTTCCGATGGAGGTACTGTTTTAGAGGGTCTGGAAGTGGCTGCCAGAAAAGCCATTTCGAGGGATACCCTGCTCCTTACCGGCTCCCATTATGTGATCGGTGAATTTTTGGAGAACTTTCAGCGAACGGGCTGGGTTTTACAAAGCGCGGAGTAGAAAATTGCTTCTGCTCCGGGGCGCAAAAAGCGTTTGGCTCAGGCCTGTAATTTTCCGGTCCCCAGATCGATCCTCCATTGGACGATCCTCCGTATGAAAAAGCGTTAGTTTTTATCCATTATTTTATACCGCGTTTGTTTTATCACGGAGACCGGCTCGCCATTTGAATTCTATGGCCGGAACCAACCCTTGGAAAAAGGTTTGGCGCTCTACTAATGTTATGGACGTTCGCGCTGTCTCCTGAGCGTCACCATTCAAGCAGAGAAAATTTAGGTCATTGCTGCTATAGGGCAGCTCCTGATGGAGCCACACTAACGAGCGGCTACGGAAACCACCAAACGATTTCACCACTTAGGACAGCTTCTCAATAATTAGGAGCACCTGAGGACCGTGAGCGAAGCATTTTGTCGATGATGCTCCGTTGCGGCCGCTACCTTAAGTTTCTTTTAACACCACACCCAAACAGAACCAAACAGTATGGCACCACTTAGTGCAACCGAACTGAAAACCAAGAAGATCGTCGAACTGAACGATCTCGCAAAAAATCTCGGCATCGAGGGCTACGCGGATATGCGAAAGCAAGAGCTGATCTTCCGCGTACTCGAAGCCGAAGCCGCAAAACGCCAGTCCGCGGGACCTTCGACGAATGGCAAAGCCATTGCCGAGGAAGAAGCCGGCACGCCCGCCTCCGGCACGCTCGAACTTCTGCCCGATGGCTACGGATTTCTCCGCTCGCCGGACTATAATTACCTCGCGTCGCCGGACGATATTTACGTCTCGCCCTCGCAGGTTAAGAAATTCAATCTTCGCACCGGGGATACGATCGAAGGAACCGTCCGGCCGCCGGGAAAGAGCGAACGGTTCTTCGCGCTCCAGACGATTTCCCTACTCAATTATCTTCCGCGCGAGATGGCGCATGACCGCTCTCTCTTCGATAATCTGACGCCGCTCTATCCGAACCGGCATCTCAACCTCGAAACCTCGCCGGGCGAGTACACGATGCGGATTATGGATATTGTTTGTCCGATCGGATTTGGCCAGCGCGGAATTATCGTATCGCCGCCCAAAGCGGGCAAGACAGTCATTCTTCAGAAGATCGCGAATTCCATCGCGCGAAACCATCCGGACGCAAAGCTCATCGTGCTGCTTATCGACGAGCGGCCGGAAGAAGTGACGGATATGGAGCGCTCGGTCAAAGCGGAAGTCGTCGCTTCGACGTTCGACGAGCCGCCAGAACGCCACGTGCAGGTCGCCGATATGGCCATCGAAAAAGCCAAGCGGCTTACGGAATCAAAATTAGACGTAATCATTTTGCTCGATTCGATCACTCGTTTAGCGCGCGCGCACAACACGGTAATTCCTCATTCTGGTAAAATATTATCCGGTGGCGTGGACGCGCTTGCCCTTCACCGGCCCAAACGGTTCTTTGGTGCGGCTCGAAATATCGAGGAGGGCGGATCGCTCACGATCATCGCCACCGCGCTCGTCGAGACCGGTTCGCGCATGGACGAAGTGATCTTCGAGGAATTCAAGGGCACCGGCAATATGGAAATCAAGCTCGACCGCAAACTCTCCGATCGCCGTATTTTCCCCGCCATCGATGTCAACGCATCCGGCACGCGGCATGAAGAGCTTCTCCTCAGCGCCGAGGACCTGAACCGCGCCTGGATTCTCCGCAAACTTCTCGCCGATATGCAGCCCGTCGATGCAATGGAATTTCTCTTAGACCGTATGCGTGGCACGAAGACCAATAAGGAATTCCTCCGCTCAATGTCGAGCTGAATTGTTATTGTCTCTATTCTGAGGAGTTCTTCCAAGCGGATAACCTTCTGCCTTTAGGCCTCGCGGCTCGTCACGCTTCCCGGTGGTGCTCATGGTGCTCCTTGCCATTGTTGGCCGGAAGTTTGGCGTAGAGCGTGGGCTTGGAGATGCCGAGGATGCGTGCCGCTTCCGTGCGGTTGCTATGGACAGCATCGAGGACGCGCTGAATATGCTCTTTTTCTACTTCGGCCAGCGAGCGGTTCCAAACATAATCGTTTCCGCCGCCCGGATGCTCCGCGGGATTCGGTAGCGCCGATTCATCGAGCACATCGGATTTCGAAAGGACGACCGCGCGCGTCAGTACGTTTTCCAGTTCCCGCACGTTGCCCGACCAGTCGTGATGCAGAATGCGCTCCATCGTCTCATCACTGATTTTATAGACTTTGGTATGCAGTTCGTCGTTGATACGTTTGAGCAAATGCCGAACGAGCGTGGGAATATCTTCCTTTCGCTCCCGAAGCGGCGGAACATGGATGGAAACGACATTCAAGCGATAATAGAGATCTTCGCGGAAGCGGCCTTCGTCCACTTCTTTCTTGAGATCGCGGTTTGTCGCGGCAATAACGCGGGCGTTCATCGGGATCGTTTTTTCGCCGCCGACACGCTCGAACTCACGCTCCTGCAGCACGCGCAGCAATTTGACCTGGAGCGTTGGGGATATTTCACCAATTTCATCCAGGAAAATAGTTCCACCGCGCGCAAGTTCGAACTTGCCACGCTTATCCGCAATCGCTCCCGTGAACGAGCCTTTAATATGCCCGAAGAGCTCGCTTTCGAGCAGCGTTTCGACGAGCGCGGTGCAGTTGACCGCGATAAAAGGCTCGGCGGCCCACGGCGAATTGAAGTGAATCGCTCGCGCGATCAGCTCTTTGCCGGTACCCGATTCGCCTTCGATAAGCACGGTCACTCGCGAGTGCGAGACGCTTCCAATCGTTTTGTAAATTTCGAGCATCTTCTGGTCGCGGCCGACGAGCACGTTTTCGAGCTTGTATTCTTCCGTCTCCGACTTTACGACCAAATCCAGCCGCTCCGAGAGTAGCTGGGTCTCGATGAGCCGCGCCAGCACGTTTTTCAACCGTTCGAGATCGATCGGTTTCGTAAGATAATCATAAGCGCCCTGCTGGATCGCTTTGATCGTCGTTGGCATATCGTCCTGCCCGGTCATGAGGAGGATTCGGATGTGCGGCGCGAATTCCTGGACCTTCGCCTGAAATTCCAAGCCGGACATTCCCGGCATGTAAATATCGGAAAGAATTATGTCCGGCTGATCGACTTGCGATGAGAGCAGGCCCTCATTCGCGTTTGCGGCGGTGAAGACCTTGAAGCCTTCGCGCGTCAGGAAGCGGTCGAGCGTGCGGCGGGCCGTCGCATCGTCATCGACGACGAGGATTCGTTTTTCGGTGGCTGCCATAGTAGTTATGCGGGGAGTGCGATGGTGAATAATGTGGAGTATGGAGGCTCATTTGCGGGTTGAACATCGACGATGCCGTGGTGCTGCCGTACAATTTTTGCGGAAGTCGCAAGGCCGAGGCCCAGGCCCTGGGATTTTGTTGTAAAAAAGGGCCGAAACAGGTGCTTGCGCGTTTCTTCGGAAATGGCCGCGCCCGTATTTGCAACCGAAAGGAGCAATACCTTACCAGAGGAACTAATGGACTGCCAGTCCGCGCCTTCCGCTCTGTTAGTTCCGACCCGCACTAAGCGGGCATCGCTTTGCTCGGCGGCTTCGATGGCATTTTGCACTAAGTTCAACATGACTTGCTTCATTTGGTCGGGATCGAAACGGCCCGTCAGCCCTTCGGCGGCGTGGGTTACCATTAGATGGACGCCGGATTGCTCCGCGCGATCGACCAACAGATCCTCCACTTCCTGCATGAACGTATCGAGCACCACGCGCTCATAATGCAATTCGACATTTCGCGCGTAGGTCAATACGTTTTTTACCAATCCGTCCAGACGCCTCACTTCGGTGGCGATGAGTTGGATGGACTCGCGCTCTTCGTCGCTCCAATGGCAATCTTCGTTCGTGCCGCTCTCGGCGGCCTGCCTGAGCATATAGATATTCATCGCGATCCCGTTCAGGGGATTGCGAATCTCATGGACGAGCGTGGCCACGCTTTCACCGATGGCCGCTAATTTTTCGCCCTGGATGACCTGCGCTTCGAGCCGCTTTCGTTCCGTCAGGTCGATCTCCACTCCGTGAAACCCTATGTGCTCGCCTTCGTCGTTCTTGATCGCGGTGATCGTCAGGAAGCACGTTTTTTCCATACCACCTTTCGTGCGATTGATGATCTCCCCTTTCCACTCGTTCCGTTGCTTGAGCGAACGCCACATCTCTTCATAAAACTGCTGCGTGGAATACTGCGATCGAAGAAAACCCGTGCGCTGTCCGACGGCCTCTTCGCGCGGATAGCCGAACATGGTGACGAAGGCATCGTTGACCATGCGGATCACGCCCTTCAAATCCGTAATCAGCATTCCGTCCGAGGAGTGCTCGAAGGCCCAATTGAGCAAAACAGGTATTTCGGTCATCATAAGCAGCCCTCTCCTGGCGGCGGAGCTCTTCCGGCGAACTTTTTCGCGTGGAAGTACCACGGCGTCTGCCCAAGCCGGTTCAATAGCGGCCGGGCGAGAATCATCTAAACAAACGGGTGCGGCGATTAGTCCGCGATCCTTCGAGGTGATGGAGGATCCCTCGATTCCTCGGGACTCATTCCTTCGACTATTTTCTTGAGCGATTGTTCCCATGAAGATTATTTCGAGGCACGCTATACGGCTTGTGAAAATTTTGGCTTGCCGAGTGATGAAGTGTGGTACGCATCGAACGCGAGAGCCACGTTGCGCAGGAAGTAGCGCCCCGTTTCCGTCACCTGAATTTTTCCGGTTTCGACCTGGCAGAGATTATCCTTGGCAAGCGATTCAAGTTGGGCGAGCGCCGTTCGAAAATAGCGGTCGAAGTTAATTCCGAAAAGCCTCTCCACCATGTTTTTCTCGACCGAGCCATTGCACATGATTTCCATGATGAGAAACTCGCGGATCTCATCATCCGGAGTAAGCTCGTATCCTCGTTCGATGGGCAGCCGTTCTTCGTCGATCAGGCGGTAATATTCCTCGAGGTTCTTCGTATTTTGAACGAAGGTGTTCTCGATGCGGCCGATGGCGGAAAGCCCAAATGCGTAAAGATCTTTTCCGGCGAGCGTGGAGTAGCCCTGAAAATTTCGGTGGAGCGTCCGGGAATGCCGAGCGGCAGCCAATGGATCGGACGGCTTGGCAAAATGGTCCATGCCAAGATAGAGGTAGCCGGCTTCGGTAAGCTCGGAAATCGCAAGTTCCAGAAGCGCGAGTCTCGTCGTGGCGGCAGGAAGCGTTTCTATTTCGATCAACTTTTGGTGCGGCTTGATCCACGGGACGTAAGCGAAATTATAGACTGCAATTCGGTCGGGGGATATTTCCTTCACGGCCTCCAGTGTGTCGCTAAAACTTTCGCTTGTTTGGTAAGGAAGTCCATAGATCAAATCGAGATTAATGCTCGTCATTCCGGCGGCGCGACACCACGCGATCACTTGCTCCGTGATGGAGCGCGGCTGGATGCGGTTGACGGCCACCTGCACGTCGCGATTAAAATCCTGCACGCCGATACTGGCCCGGTTGAATCCGACCGACTTCATCGCGGCTATATGCTCTTCGGTCACGCCCCGCGGATCGATCTCGATGGAAAGTTCCGCATCGCCGGCAAATTGGAATGTATCGCGCAGGTGCCGGCCTAAATCTTCGATTTCGCCTGGCAGCAGATGCGTCGGGCTGCCGCCGCCCCAGTGCATTTGAACGACCACGGGCCGGGATTCGAGAGCACTTGCCATGAGTGTAATCTCACGCTTCAAATACTGAACGTACTCCGCTATCTTTTCTCGATTGTTCGAGACGATCATCGTGCAGCCGCAAAAATAGCAGAGCGTGTCGCAAAACGGCAGGTGCAGATACAGCGAAATTCCCGATGGATCGTCATGTGCCGAGCGTGAAATGTGATCGGCATAGAGTTCACTATCATAACCTTCTACAAACTGTGTGGCCGGCGGGTAGCTCGTGTAGCGCGGCGCGGGAACATCGTAGCGAGTGAAGAGACGGATGAGATCCTCGCGTCGCGGCAATTCGCGAGACGGCGGTGGCTTTCGGAGGCGCTCCGAACGCGGAAGTGGTTTCGAAAGGGCTGGAGGTCTCGCAGTCATATAATTACGTTACGTAAAGCTCCGCTCCAATTCCCACGCGCGGACGAAGAGAATATTATTTTCAAGATGAAGGTGCTGGTGAATATCGATTTCGAAATCCTGCAAGCCGTGAATGACCGCGCGGTGCGTTGCCGAAGCACCGGGCGGGACGGTGTAATCCGATAGCAGGGCGCGGATTTTCGCAAAGGCCTGCGACGTCTCGGCATGATGTTCCCGCATGTGCTCGATCGGCACTTCCAGGCCGAGGAGCGGCGCTATGGGCTTAGGCCGCGAAACTTCCCGTGCCGATTCCAGCGATTTGATATAGGGGAACAGCAGCATTTCCTCTTTACGCATGTGGAGTTCAAATCCCTGGACCGTTCGCGTAAAGAGCAGTGCGACCTGCTTGATATGCGGATACCGGTGGCCGTGCTCGCGGTTCAACTTATCGAGTTGTGAGGTCAGCATCGGAATGCTCTCACGAAGATAGCTGTGGTGGTTCTTCACGATGTAATCGACTAAGAACTCCAGATCCCATAGCGAGGGATGAATTTGATGGTAGGGACGGGCCTCGCGTATCGATTCTACTTCCTGGTGGATGCTGCCGGAATCGAGCCCTTTTTTCCTGCACGCAACCTCAAGGGTTTCATTACCGGAGCAACAGTAGTCGATCCCGTATTTTTCGAATACGGGAACAAGCCCACTTTCCTCTAATACTAAATCCTTGATCGTCACGATCGTAAAAAAACTTTACGGTTCGAATGCAAAAACTTGACGGTTATGCTTCTTACTTTAGTCAGAATTTGCAATTTTAACTAATTTATCGATTCTTCAGCCTAAAGTGTAAAAAGCTATGCCATGCGTTGTAGCGCAAACTTCAGTTTGCGATCCCGCCACCGAATCGCAAACTGAAGTTTGCGCTACATGCGGCTATTTTTAAGGTAATGGGCTTTCGGGGCGCATCGTGGGCGATGCTTAAAAAAAAAGGGATGACTTTCGCCACCCCCTTTGTCGCCTTTTTCTTGTCGTCTATTTAGGGAGGAGCTTTTATCATCGGAATGCAACTCTTTTAGCTCCTCCTAAACTCTGTTCGGGCAAGAGAAGAGGAAGCTTTATGCCAACTTCGAAATCATGTCTATTTTGGCATCATTACACCAGTAGTGGACTCGATCTTAGTAAAAATCTTCCGCACCCCGGTAAAAATTCTTACGCTTTGGGCAAGAACAACCTTTTGCGAGTGTCACGGACTATCTCACACGGGAGCTTTGCGGGAATAGCAGATGAAAATATCAGCCTTGTTGCGCTTTTTCCAACACCCTCACCAATTCCTCGAACTCCGGGGTGCCCCGCAGGGCGTCCAAAGCGGGATCGCGGCGGAAGTGCTCGATATTTCGGAAGTCTTTCTTCACCGAACGGCGGAGCATCGCCATGCCGTGTTCCAAATCGTGGCACTCAAGATAGAGACAAGCAAGATGATACAACGCGAGTCCATCGAGCGATTGGATCGCGGAAAGCTTGTCCGCTTCGGCACGTGCTTCCGCTTCCCGACCGGCAAATTGAAAAATGTTCGCTAATAGTACTTGTGCATTGTAATCGTCGGGATTGAGCCGCACATGCCGCTCGAACAGCGGCATAGCCCGCTCGGCGGCATTACGAAGTTGCTCACGCGCTTCCGGGCTATCCCCACGTTCGTTGAGGGCAATGAGGAGGCTGAAATGAGCGGTCATGTAATTCTCCTTCAACCGAACCCATTCCTCCCACGCTTGCGCCGCTTCGTCACGCAACCCAAGCGCCTTATACGCCCCACCGAGCGCATCGTAGCCCTCGGCAAAAGCAGGATCATTTTCTACGGCACTTTGGGCAAACTGTAGCCCGCTCTCGGCATTGCCGCGACAAAGCTCGATCCGGCTCCTTACCCAAAAGTACTGAGCCGTTTTGCCTTCGATCTCGCCGACCTCCCCAGCAGCGGCTTCCCCGCGAGTGAGCAGCGACTCGCTTCGATCATAGAAGCGATACAGAGCCTGACAAGTGTTCGCAATCTGCGCATAGGCTGCTGCAAATCGAGGGTCCATGCGTACCGCCTCTTCATAGAGCGCAAGCGCCCGCTCGAAATCCGATTTTGTATGGCGGCTATAATACTCCTTTGCTTTTAAGAACAACTCATAAGCTTCGGCATTTTCCGTCCCATGCTCGGCAAGCTTTTTCTTTTCATCCGCAGCAAGATGCACTTTCAGGCCTTCGACCACTTTTGCAGCCACCTGTTCCTGAATATCGAAAATGTCGTCCATCACGCCCTTCATCGAGAGCTGCCAGAGATGGTCGCCGGTTTCGATGTCGAGCAAGCGTGCCATGATCTTAATAGTGTCGCCAAATTTACGAACATCCCCCTGCACGAAATAGCGAATGTTCATCTCGCGCGCATACGTTGTGAGGTGACCCTTGAAGGCTTTGAACTCCTTGGTCGTCTGCGCATCGGCAATGCGCAACGCCTTTACATTCGAGAGAGCAGAAATCATTTCGCTCACGATCCCATCCGTAAACCAGGCATTATCCGCCGTTGGCGAAAGGTCTTCGAACGGAAGTATCATCAGGCTCTTCCGCGAATCGGTTTCCTTGACGATCTTCACTGTCGGCGCATGATCGGTCATGCCGGTTGCCATAAGCCCCAGCTTGCCAAGCGCGCGGATAACCGCATCGATGTTCGTCATCGAGGCGCGTTGGATGCCGGCTAACTGGTATTCGAAGTCGCGGGTGAGGGTTACCGGCTCAAGGTCTAAGGGAAGGATTTTCTTTCGCTTTTCGGATGCGAGCGCGACTTCCTTCATAACATTGTGCGATCCAAGCGAGTTAGCCGACAGCAGGACCACGAAGGCCTGGCATTCATTGATCGCATCGACGATCTCACCGGACCAGCTCATCGCCAGATCGATGCCCTCCTTATCGATCCAGCAGGAAAGACCGGCGGACGTAAGCAACTCCGCGAGCTGCCTGGCCTGCGCGGAATCCTTGCGAGAATAGGAGATGAAAATATCGTGGGGCATTCTAAAGCCGTAATACCCGATCCTCACGAATTAGCGTTTCGGACACGAGGGTGGATTCCTATAACTTAAAACAGGTCAGGACAAATCCACATTCTTGTCCTACTCTATTATTAAATCGAAAACTCAACGTTGAAAGGCGCGGGATTCTTTTCTCCGCTCTTTCGGTAATATATCCAATCGCGAGCTGTGCGAGGGGGGCAAGCGTCTTGACCGCCCATCCCGAGGCCGCGAGGGATCAACATCGCCGACACGCCTGCAAGACCAAGAGAGAATGAGTAAGTCCACATCACCACCACGGGTCGGCACTCGCCATAGCGATGGCCAGACGCGCCCACGATCCGCAGCTGGGTTGGAGGTTGGTCCGGTCCTGACACTACCGGGATTACCGGAGTTGGACACATCATACGAGGATCAGGCGCGGAAAATGGCTTCTCGATATCAGGTAATTATCGCAAAGGTCGAGCAAATCGTTCGCGCGAAAATGAGCCGGCTTCCACGAAGCTACCGCTATCACTGCCTGGAGCATACCGAGCAGGTCGTGAGAAACGTATTGGCAATCGCGGCGGCGGAACGGCTGCCGGAGGCAGAACTTCCGCTCCTCATCATCGCGGCCTGGCTCCATGACTTTATGATCGACGAAATTTATGTCGGGCACGAAGCGGCGGTCAGCGAGTTCGCGGCCTCCTTATTTTCTCCATCTTCGGCAATGGGAGGTGTGCATGATCGGTCATGCACCCTTACCGCGGGGGAGCTTGAGATTATCCAGAGTTCGATCATGGCAACCAAACTGCCACAGCAAGCGCCGCATCAATTTGCCGAAATCCTTGCCGACGCCGATCTTCTTTATCTTGGAACGAATCTCTTTTTCCCCTGGAGTACCCGCTTGCGTGAGGAACATGCGGAAGTCCTCGGGCGCGCCTACTCCGATTTGGAATGGATCGAGCTTAATATTGGCTTCCTTCGCGAGCATAAATATTTTACAGCTTTCGCCAGCGCATATTGCGAGCGAGGCATAGCGCAAAATCTGTACGCCCTTTTCGCGATGCGCGACCTACAGAATTAAGGCAGGTTTATGGTGGGCGATCAACCTGCATTACGGCGCCATTTGTTCATTTGTTTGTTGAAATGTCAATGTCGAAGGATGAGTGATCATCCGTGTGCCCACGGCCGGACTCGAACCGGCACGGCCTTACGGCCAACGGATTTTAAGTCCGTTGCGGCTACCAATTACGCCACGTGGGCCTGGATTCAATTATGAGTAAAGAGTTGAGAATAAATAAGTAACTACCTGTAACACTATTCCGCACAACTCGTGTTCTCTATCGCGATTTAATACGGATGATCGATCATTCCAGCTAACATTGCGCATCTCCATTCTCGTCTTGTATCAAGCATCGTGGGCGATGCTGGTGCTGTTATCCGCGAACGCGTTCGTCCCGAAGGCGTTCGCGCAATATGGCTCTGCGTTCGATTCGCCACGCTCGTTTGCGCTGGGGCGGGCTGCAATTTCGGATCCTACGGATGAATGGTCTCCCAATGCCGCGATGAGAGCCGATACCTCCTCCCATATTCGAGTTTTGCTTTCACCCGATCCGATCCTGCCAGGCACCTTATCGGCCGGCGCAAGCGGTGACGTTCCGCTCAATGCGAGTATGGCGCTCGCTGCCGCGTTCAGCAGCTATCAAAATGGCGATATATTCTCCTGGGAATCCTATGCCGTGCAAACTTCGAACACGTTCCTTGTGAGCGGTAGTGGAGATCAGACCCGATACGCCTCGGCCGGGATACGGCTCCGCTATGTGCAACAGAATTATATCACGGATGCAAATGTCTATATTCCGTCCGATGACCTGACCGCCGATCTCGGTGCAACGTTCGATTTATTTCCACAACTCACCGCCGGAGTTGCCGTGACGCATCTGCTCTCGCTCTCGTACAATCAGGATATTCCCATCGAGGATCGCGCCGCCTGGCTTGGCCTGACCTATCGGCCGCTTGGAGATCTCACGCTCGACGCCGCCATGGAATCTCCGACCGAATCGCCTACGGTCATGCATTTTGGTGTTGAATATGCATTCGACAGTAATCTCTACATTCGTGCCGGCGCGATCACCGGGGTTGGCGATCTCTCCGCTGGAATTGGCGTGGTAACCGGCAGCCTGATCGCCGATTTCGCTGCCGTTCAGCACCCGACGCTCGGTACCACCCTCAGTTTTGGAATCGCATTTATTTTGTGAAGATCGAGTCCCTCGTTCGTGTTGGTCTTAGTCTCTTCCTCGCCACCGTGACTGTTTCGCGGGTGGCGGCGCAGACGACTCATGATTCTACGGACCGCGGATACGCTCTCGATTCTTCGGAGGACGCATTAGCTCGCCACATTCTCGACGATCCGGGTATCTCGGATTTAGATCCCAATGAAACGCTGGAATACCTCGATGGCCTTTCCGGGGGCGATCGCTCCTCCACCATTGCGGCAACGGGTCTCGCCTTGCTTCATGCCAATCCGGATGTAACCTGGACCGAAGCCCATGCCGCCATCCGAGCGCAACATGACTCCGTGTGGCGGGCGCCCTCCGGGGCGCCAACTGGGAAGTTTTTCTTGCGCAGCCGCGAGACCGAGCCGCTCGATGCCACATTGCAACAAGGCTATACCTCCGGAACCTATTTAGGGCAGCCGGTTGGGCTATATAATCAAATTCGCGCGGTTTCACCGGTGCTCGAAGTGGGTGGAATGGAGGAAAAGCAGTCCTGGGAACCAAGTTTCACCGAGCACCTCGGGGGGTTCGTCCTGCTTCGCAGTCCCATCGTGATTACGAATACGTTTGGCATTGCGCAGGCGATCGCGGGCGATTACGGCGTGGCCTTTGGGAACGGACTTCTTTTTGGCGGGGGAGTGGGGCGCTCCGCATCCCGCGCGGCCGGAAGCGCGGTCGAGCAGCGCGGGTTTGGGATGCGCGGCACGCTGCTCGCTTCTTCGAAAAGCCTTCGCGGCGCGGCGGCGGAACTCGCGGCAGGCCCGACCCGGCTTTTCATCTTCGCGTCCGACCGAGCGGTCGACGCGAACGTGGTGAACGACACCATCCGAACGATTTATTCCACCGGACTACACCGCACCCAAAGCGAACTCGCGCTTGCGAATGCCGCGACGATCCGCGTTATGGGCGGGCGCGCGGAAATCGCGACGCCCGATACCGCCAGCCTCTATCTCAAGAGCGGCATTACCGCGTACCAATTGCAGTACGATCATCCCTTCGCCGGCACATCGAGCGTGCCATTTATCGGGACGCATCTCGGCATGGCCGGGGCCGATGTGCTGGCGATTGGCGGCAAATGGTCGGCTTCCGGCGAGGCAGCGCTTTCCGCGAACGATACGGTGCGCCGGAGCGCGCTTATGCTCACCACGGTATTCGCGCCCGCGAAGGGATTCTCGTTTTCCATGCTCTACAGCCATATTCCCGATGGATTCAATTCTCCGTTTGGCCAGGTTTCCGGCGTCGGCGCATCGGGGATCGCGAATCTCGATGGATATTACATTGGTGTCGAGCTTGCGCCGGTAACTAATAAACTCCGCTTAAATGCCTACGCGAAGCTCCAAACCGAAATCATTCCCATGGGGGATCTTTTTGGAAAACAAAGGCACGATTACCTCGCGGCCGCGTTTTATCAGGCCACGAAAGCATTCAAACTCAGCGCCACTATCCGCGACGAGCAGGATGCCTCCGTAAAATCGGACAGCAGCCGAACAGGATATGTGACCGTTCAGGGCGAGATGATGAACCTGCGGCTCGAAGCATCCTATCGTTCGCTCTCTGGTGCCGAATTTCTAACGAGGTTCGAGCAAGTACGCTTTGTGCTGACAAATACCCAGGGCGGGTGGTCGACTACCGAGGAAGTGCGCGTGCCCGCCCCGGCGATTCGATCCGAGCTTGCGATTTCCACGGTGCGGTTCGAAACGGTTTCTTCCAACGCCGCGATGTGGGTCTATGAATCGGACGCCCCGGGCGTGGCGGCTATCAATACGCTGGATGGCCTGGGATGGCGGCTTGCACTCCGCGCGACGGTTCACGCGCTGCGGTCGCTTGCATGCTCGTTCAATCTCGCCGGAACGATTTATGACGTGCCGCGCTCCTTAGGCAGTGGACTCACCGCGCGCACCGGCACCTCCGATTTTACCGCCGCCGTGCAGGTCGATGTGAGGTTGTAGCATTGGATTCCGAATCATTCCAATATTAAATCTTTAGCCCAACCCCTAAAAACCGGAGCCACGGAACATATTTCCTTGTTTGCTCCGCGTGGCAAATGGGAACCCTGACGTAGGAATGATGCGCTCCGCCGCCGATTTGGTGCGGGATTGCTGCGCCGAATCGCTGACGGCGCTGAAAACCTACCACGGGCGCGCACTGAAATTGCAGGCCGAACCGATTCACCAAATGCGCGTGGGAACCCGCAGGCTGCGAGCGGTCCTTCGAATTTTTGGCTCGCTTATGGACGCGCAGTGGGCGTCCGAACTCGAAGCCGAATTGCGCTGGCTCGCGCATTTGCTGGGGAACGTCCGGGATCTGGATGTCCTCCGCCAGCGGTTGCGAGAAGCTGCCAGACCACAGGATCACCAAGCCCTCCTGTACCTGCAACGAGTATTGGGTACGCGCCACCGAGATGCCCAGGCCGCCATGCGCGAAGGGCTGCGCAGCGAACGCTACAATGCGCTCACCGAGCGGCTTCATGCGGGCAGCCTCGCGCCGGAAATGGCGCTCCAGGCCGGTGAGCCGGCGCTCGAAGCACTGCTGCCTCCGCTCAAAAGTGCCTGGAAAAAGCTGGCCCGTGCGGCAGGGAAGCTGAAGCCAGGAGATGACTCCCTCAAATTCCATCGAGTGCGGAAAATGGCAAAGCGCACGCGCTATGCTTCCGAAACGTTGATGACCGATCTCGATTCGAACGACCGCGACGCCGCCGAGCGATTCATCAATCGCATGAAAAAATTGCAGGATACGCTCGGCGAATTGCAGGATGCCGTGGTTGCATCGAAGACCATCGAAATGCTGCTTGAATCGAATACGACTCACCAGGCGGGCCTTCGCGGAATCATCAAAACGCAGGAGCGCACGGAAAAGAAAGCGCGCGCGAAATTTGCGAAAGTATGGCGCGCGGCGAATGATAGAAAAAACCGCAAATGGATGAAATAATCGTCGCATTCGGAACTCCTCAGCAGTTGGTAATAATTATTTAATATCCGATAGTTTGCAAATTAATGTTACTTTGAATCGCTTTTCCTCATCGAAGGCGGTCGCTTTATGACTTCTTACGGCAATCACAATTTTCCCGGACGCCTTTTCGTCGTCGAAGGCACCGACGGCAGCGGTAAATCCACCCAGCTTGCGCTCCTCTATCAATGGCTGAAGAGCGAGGGCTATCCCGTCAACTTCTCCGAATGGAATTCCTCGCCGCTCGTCATGAAAACGACGAAACGTGCGAAGAAAAAGACGCTCTTTACCCCAGCGACTTTTTCCCTGCTCCACGCGACCGACTTTGCCGACCGCACCGAGCGCGACATCATCCCACCGCTCAAGGCCGGCGCAATAGTGCTGGCCGACCGCTATATTTACACGGCGTTTGCGCGCGATGTCGTTCGCGGCTGCGACCCGAAATGGGTGCGGCAAGTCTATCGATTCGCCGTCGAGCCGGCAGTTCGCTTTTTCTTCCGCGCGCCGCTTGAAGTTGCCTTGGAACGAATTCTTTCCGGACGCCCGGAACTCAAATATTACGAATCCGGAATGGATCGTGAGTTCTCGGACGACCGAGAAGAAAGCTTCAAAATCTTCCAGGGAAAAATCCTCGAAGAATATGACCGAATGGTGGACGAATTTGGCCTCACCGTTATCGATGCCTCCCGTTCCATCCTGCGGCAGCAGCACGAAATGCGCCGCCTCATCACCCCACACCTGAAAGGATTAAAGAAATTCTGATGACTCCCATGCGCTTTTACGGGACGCCGCTTCCCGACGCCGATCTCCGGCCTTATCCCGGAAAACTTATCGCCATCGAAGGCACCGATGGCGTCGGCCGCTCGACGCACATCGCCGAACTCCGAACCTGGCTCGAAGCGCAGGGCTATGCCGTCGCCGATACCGGAATGACCCGCTCCGAACTCGCCGGCCGCGGCATCAAGGAAGCCAAGGCCGGCCACACGCTCGGCAAACTCACGATGCAGCTTTTTTATGCCACCGATTTTGCCGACCGCCTCGATAACGAAATCATTCCTGCGCTCAAAGCCGGATTTATCGTCCTCACCGATCGCTATATGTACTCCGCGATCGCCCGTGCCGTAGCGCGTGGCATGGACCCCGATTGGGTCCGCGATGTCTATAAAATCGCGCTCATACCCGACGCCATTTTTTATCTTCGCATCGACTCCATTTCCGATCTCGTACTCCGATTGCTCGAAACCGGAAAAGGCTTCGATTATTGGGAGTCCGGCATGGACGTAGGTTTCGGCGAAGATTTCTACGATAGCTTCGTCTCCTACCAGGCCAAGTTGCTCGCCGAATTCGACCGAATGACGACGGAATACAATTTCAAAGTCATCCGCGCCTCGCGTTCGATTGCTCGCGTCTCCGCCGATCTTCGCCGCTCCATCAGCGCGATCATCGGCGCCGGAGCCGCAGCCGAGAAAGCTGCCGAGAACGTCCGGTTGATCGTCGGCGATCAACCCACCGCGAATGGCAAATCGAGCGAGATCGTGCATACCCATCCGCCGCATAAGCAAATGAAAAACGTCCCGGCAACGTAGCAAATTGTTGCGAAAATTTGCGCGCGCGCGTTTGTGCTTCATTAAATATGCCTTTGCTTGCTAGTTTTCGCTAATTTCTTTAGCGCAAGTACTTTTCAACCGTGCGGGATACGTTTAATTTTCATGGAGGTTTTCATGAAGTCTTGTACTTTTCTCTCAGCCGTTTCAGGTTTTTGATGAATAAGTGTTCATATTTTGCAATCTCCCTCTTTACTCCTTCGCCACTACTGTATCATACAATCCATACTGCGTCAGCCCCTCGTGGCTCGGAATACCTGTGTACTGGAGAGACGCATCTTCATATCGGCGGAATGCGAATACAGCCTGATTCATCTGCTCGGTATTGAACACCTTTAGTCGAACGAGCAAGTCAAAGTCCGATACCGTCAGTCCCGTAACAGCAAGGAATAAGTCCGGCTCCAATTTCGTGATGACGTCCCGCAGCGTGTTCTCGCGAAAATCGGTAAGATACATGAAGGCCGGAATCCGCGTCGCAAATTTGATCAGCTTTTCCTGCACAAGCTTCCGCTTGCTTCGGTACTCTTTCTCCGCATCGGTCAGTTGCTGCTGCTGTTTTGCGGTCAATTCTCGATCTCTGGCTTTTTTCTTAAGCTCATTGACTTTCTCGCTCTTATTGATGATGGTCTCGATAACATTGTCGCCGAGATTGCGCCACCCTTCGATGCGCTCGACAGCGGCCATTGCTTCCGGGTTGTTGAGAACGCGGCTCAGCGTTTCGTTGTCCACATTTACGAGTACTGCACTTTGCCACTTGCGGGCGAGCAGAGTAGCGGAGGTTCCCGCAATCGCCATGTCAAGGATTCCTCCCGCATCGATCTGCGTCATATTGGCGCCGTCGTATGCCAGCACCGGCAGGAACGCAACCAGGTCCCGCACAGCATCTTCGGGGTTCGACGCATTAGGGGAAAGACCCATTCCATAATCCGAAAGCTGCCGCAGCGCCCGCGTGGGAGCGAAGTCGAACACGAAGCACTCGGGCTTAAGAATTTCTTCTTCGTTCGGGTTATCACCGTTTGGATTCTTGATGGACCACGGAGACTGCACGCGAAAAGCAGCTTGAAAGTAAGTTTCCGGCGACTTCAAGTTCCGAAGCATCAGAATCGACGACCACTGCGGTACCGTTACGCCGGTCGTGAGCTTGCCGCACGAAAGCGTGATCGTTTTGCTCTCGAAGCCGCTGCCGATCGCTTTCCGAACTGGCGGTAATGCTTCCAGACCAATCCCCGCAGAGGCGCCGGCCGCGACGATGGGCTTATATTCATTCCAAAAAGTATTGTGCTTTGCGGCAAGCAGGTTTGCCATCGCGTGACAGGCGGCAACATTCGGCAGGAACCAAAATGAGTGCTGAAGATATGGCAGCAGGTTCACGTCCGAGTAGGGAAACGGCGCCGGTGTGCCGGTCTTTAGGTGTTCGAGCGTCTTCGGAAGGTATTGACCACGGATGATGTCCAACCACTTTTGAACTTCGTCCTTGTGCTTGAACGTTGCGCTGGAACCTAATCCCGATGCCTCGAAGAACGTATTAAGATCGAACTCATCGAACTGCCCGGCGCTCGCGATTGCAAGCAACTCCTCCGGCATTTGGTAGGTCAGCAGACACATCTCCGGGAGCGCGCCGTATGGATTCCACTTGCCCGGATTTTTGGCAACGAATTCTTTCTTCGCTCGCTGTTCGTCCGTGTAGGTCCAGTTGAAAATCTGCTCTTCGATAAACTCGCCGGTTGCCAGCGCCTTGAAGGGCGTGCCGGAGAGATAAAGGTATGCTCTGGACGTAATGGGAAGAAACTCCGTTTCCTTCGGTAAGGGCTGTTGAAGGTCAGCAATTTTCTCCTTTACCTTTTTGGTTTCATCATCCAACTCCTTCTCCTGCTTCTCGACCCGCACCTCTTCATCCTCGAAAAGCTCCCTGGCTGACTCCCGCCACGCGCCGAAGTGATACTCGTCGAAGACGACGAGATCCCAGTTCACCTCATGCAGCCATTCGTTCTTCGGCTTTATGTTCCCGAAAGAGTCGCGACCAAGCAAATCCTGGAATGAGCCGAAGTAAACTAATGGCACGCTGCGGTCGATCTGCGTGGGGTCAAAGACGGAGTTGCGCGAGAGATACTGCCAGCCCTCGAAGTCCACATGGTTCTCAAGGTCAGACTGCCACGCATCTTCCACAGCCGGCTTAAATGTGACCACCAACACACGCTTAGCTTTTAGCTTCTTCGCCAGTTGGTACGTCGTGAAGGTCTTACCAAACCGCATCTTCGCGTTCCAGAGGAAGCGCGGCACCGCGTGCATGTCTTCCGACCATCGAGACATAAAGTAGGCGTGTGTCTGCTTCACCGCTTCGGCCTGCTCGCGACGCACCGGGAAGGTCTCGTGATGGGTTCCCGTGAACCGCACGCCGGTGCGAAGTTCCGTGAGCACCGTCTTCACATCCTTCACCCTGCAGCGCATCCACTCCAGCTCCGCGTTTGCGAATCCTCGCCGGACAAGTGCCGCGCGGACCTCATGATCCGTGAAGAGCGTCCCGTCGTTACGTACGGCTGCTTCATCCAGCTCGATCTTATAATTCTTGATCCCGGCTGTCTTGAGTTGCTCCGCGACGCGCTGCTTCACTTCGCGCGAAGTTTGCCCGACTTTCAGAAGGCCCTTGTGCGCCGCATCCGAAATCGAGTAAGCGTAAATGCGCGGCTCAGCCTGCGGCTTGGGGGCGAGGATTTCTTCGATGGTTTTAGTCATTTGTCCTCCTCACGTTTTTCCAGCGCCGCGAAGGCATCGAAATCGCTTTGGAAGAGTCTGTCCTGGATCATGCGGTACTTCTCGAACTCCCCCTCGGCATGCTCCCTGCCGACTTCGGCGCTAATCCGCCCGGCATCTTGCAATACCATCCGCTCGTCTGCCGAGAGGAAGATGTCGAGACGCGCCGCCCATGCCTCCATGGTCATGGCTACGCCACGTTTGGCGCGGCTTTCTGCCAGGTCGAGGTAGGCGTTTACGATGCGACCCAGGTCCGCGAGTTCCGTCTCCGTCAGGTAGTTTTTTGCTACGACAACATCGCTTTTCAGAATTTTGCCGGCGGGCGCTTTGGACCACGTCGTCAACCCCATATGATCCTTCGTGTGATCCGAGCGCTGGACGATCAGTTCTGCGGCTGTATGGCCGTGGACAGCATAGTGCATCTTGTTCTGCACTTTCGCGAAAAATGCTTGGGTGATCGGAGAGTCCCGGTCATAATCCAGTGCCGTGGAATAGATATCGGTAATCTTTTGATAAAAGCGCCGCTCGGACAGCCGGATCTCCCGGATCTCCTCCAGCAGGCGCTCGAAGTAATCCTCGTCAAGGAACGCGCCGTTCTCCATCCGCTTCCGATCCATCACATAGCCACGGAGCGTATAGTCACGAAGGACACCCGTCGCCCATTGCCGGAACGCCGTGGCGCGCTTGGAATTCACACGGTAACCCACCGCGATGATCGCATCGAGGTTGTAATGCTGGATACTGCGCTGAACCTGGCGCTTCCCTTCGGCTTGAACTGCTAAGAATTCTTTAGCAGTTGCCTCCTCAGCCAGTTCGTTTTCGGCATAGATATTTTTAAGGTGCATCAGAACGTTTTCTGGTGTCGTTTCAAAAAGCTGCCCGATGTTCTTTTGGGAAAGCCAGATCGTCCCGTCCTGCACCCGTACTTCCACGCCGTCGCCTCCGGTCTGGTAGGCGAAGGTTAAGAATTCCGCCGTGCTGTTGCGGATGCGAACGCTCTTCGGTGATTTCTTTTTAGGCATGGGTGCATCTTCTCTTTGGAGTAGCGGCAAGGATTTCTTCGATGGTCTTACTCATCATCGTTATCGTTGAGGTTCATCGCCCTAACCTGAGACTCGATGTAGGCCTGCTCCTTTTTCGTAATACCATATTGTGCGTAAAGAGCTTCATCCGTCCAAATGCGATCCCATGTTTGTAAGGGCACCCATACATAAGTGGAGTGCGTGGCATCTTGAGTGATCTTTCGGGTCGAGACAAGGAACCGGAAAAATCGCGTAGTGTAATACGACTGGAGACTTTTCGCCGCCTTGAGCGAGTCAAGATGAAAGAAAAGGAAAGACTGGGTG
>DASRZC010000008.1:0-12570 GCA_035686785.1 Kapaibacterium sp. (SeqCode) | reverse complement strand
CATGGACCTCCTTGGCTGCAAGCGCGAAGATATTATTCTCGCGAGCGCGAAAGCGGGGATTGGAATAAAAGAGATTTTGGAAGCTGTACGGCTGCGAATTCCTCCGCCGAAAGGCGATGTAACTGCGCCACTCACCTGCCTTATTTTCGATTCGGTCTTCGATTCGTACCGCGGTTCCATCGTTTATATGCGCGTGTTCGATGGCACGATTAAAGAGGGCGACGAGATCCTCTTCATGGCTACAAAGCAAAAGTATCGCGTCGAGGAAGTGGGTACGCTCCGAATGGGGCGTGAAAAGAAGAGACAGCTTTCGGCGGGAGATGTGGGCTATCTAATCGCCGGCGTGAAGGATGTGAAGGATACCCGCGTGGGCGATACCGTTACGCATTTTCGAAATGGCGCGACGGAAGCGATTTCGGGATTCAAGGTCTCGAAGCCGATGGTCTTTGCGGGACTTTATCCGCAATCGGCGGAAGATTTTGCGGCGCTTCGCGATTCGCTCGATAAGCTTTCGCTGAATGATTCTTCGCTGATTTACGAGCCGGAAAGTTCCGTCGCGCTGGGTTTCGGATTTCGCTGCGGGTTTCTCGGTCTGCTCCACATGGAGATCATTCAGGAGCGGCTGGAACGCGAATTCGATCAATCGCTTGTCACGACAGTTCCGAACGTGGAATACAAGGTAGTCTCGACGCGCGGCGATGTTATTACAGTCGATAATCCTTCCTCGATGCCGGAGCCAGGGAAGATCGAATGGGTCGAGGAGCCATATATCAACGCGCAGATCATTGTTCCAAGCGAGTATGTCGGTTCGATCATGAAGCTTGCGAACGACCGGCGCGGGATTTACAAAACGACGACCTATATCGATCCGACTCGTGCCGACATTCACTACGAATTTCCACTGTCGGAAATTATTTTCGATTTTTACGATAAGTTAAAATCCATTTCGCGCGGCTATGCTTCGCTCGATTACGAATTTCTGGAATACCGCCGGAGCGATCTCGTAAAGCTCGATATTTTGCTCAATGGCGATCCCGTCGATGCATTTTCCACGATCGTGCATCGGGATAAAGCATTCGATTGGGGTAAAAAATTATGCTCGAAACTTAGGGAGCTAATTCCTCGTCAAATGTTCGAAGTCGCCATTCAGGCAGCCATTGGAGCGAAAATCATCGCCCGCGAAACGGTGAGCGCGCTCCGAAAAGATGTGACGGCAAAATGTTACGGCGGCGATATTTCGCGTAAGCGCAAGCTGCTGGAAAAACAAAAAGAGGGCAAGAAACGCATGAAGCAGGTGGGGCGAATAGAAGTCCCGCAGGAGGCGTTTCTGGCGGTATTGCAGATTTCGGAGTGATACCATCAACCGCAACGAATCCGAACGAAAAGCCGAAGATTCAGAGTTAGGAAAAGAACTATGCTGGATATTTTTGAACGCGAACATAAGACGGTCCGGGATCTGACCTCTATTCCCGACGATGGCAAACAGTATGAGCTCATCGCGGGACAAATTATTATGGGACCACCACCAACCACATTTCATCAGGATATTCTTCAATTCCTTGCCGAAACATTAGGCGTCATCGTAAGGAAAAATCGACTCGGCAAGGTTCTTACTTCGCCTGTAAATGTTTACGCTGACGACGAAAATGTTTTTCAGCCGGATATTCTTTTTGTTCGCCGGGAGAACGTAGCCATCATCAAGATGGACGGCATTCATGGCGCGCCCGATCTTGTAATCGAGATTCTTTCCCCTTCCAATGCATACTTCGATCTCAAAACAAAGAAGGATGCCTATCAGCGCATGGGTGTGCGGGAATATTGGATTGTGGACCCCATGGATCGCTCGATCGAGTGCTTTGCGAATTCCGATCGAGGTTACGAGACATTTTTTTTAAGCAAAGAAGGGCGTGTTTCCTCGCAAGTCGTGCCGGAATTTACAGTAGAGGTTGCGGCAGTATTTAACTTATAAAACCGATCGCCCGTGGGTATTGTAAATTTCGGAATACGATAATCCGCGTGTGGGGCGATAATCCGTGTGTGGGGCGAAATGGTAGTTCGCTCTGGGGATCGAAATACCATTTCGATCCACACACAACCATAGGAATATTACAATTTTAATGGCAGAACAAAAAACACCGGGCACTGGAACTTCACCGGCGCAAAGCAAACCTTCGAGCGAGGGTAATCGCTCGCGGAGCTATGCGGAAATTCGCGCGGCCCGCGACGCGAAGCAAACCGCGGGTGGCGCGCGAAAAAACGGTCCGGCTTCTGGCAAGAAAAAGGAGAGCTGGATTCGCTCGCTCATTTATGCGGGAATTATTGCGCTCATCATTCGCACGTTCTTTTTCGAAGCCTTCCGCATTCCGACCGGCTCGATGAAAAACACGCTTTTGGTCGGCGATTATCTGTTCGTCAACAAGATCGGCTACTTCATCGAAACGCCGAAATACATTCCCTTAACCAATATCGAGATTCCGCACCTGCATATTCCGACATGGAGCGTCCACCGCGGCGATGTCGTCGTCTTCGAATATCCGGGCGATCAGGATGTGGTGACGCCAACCGAGAAGAATGTGAACTATATTAAGCGCTGCATCGGATTGCCGGGCGATGTCATTCAGGTCATAAACAAGCAAGTGTATGTGAATGGCAAGATTTATCCGAATCCGCCAGGCGCAATTCTTCAGCCAGATACGGAAAGGGTAGGCACGGTCGATCCAAGTATTTTCCCGCACGGAGCACAATGGAATAAGGATAATTACGGCCCGATCCGCGTGCCGAAAAAGGGAATGATTATTCCGGTCAACAAGGATAATATTGACAAGTGGCAAGTTTTTATCGAGCGCGAGGGACACAAAGTCGAGATCGGGATGGACGATCAGGTTTTGATCGACGGCAAACCGGCAACGCAATACCAAGTCCAGCGCGATTATCTCTGGATGATGGGCGATAACCGCGACAATTCAGAGGATTCGCGCTTCTGGGGTTTCGCGCCGATGGATAATGTTGTCGGCTCAGGCTTCGTCGTGTATTGGTCGTGGTATAATCCGCCGTCGTCGGGTATGGGCGATGGCTACGATGCGATACCTGGTAAGGAAGGCCCGAACGAGCCCCAGGAGCCACAGAGCTTCCATATCCGCTGGGGCCGGATTGCGCATTTAATACATTAGGTCTGAACTATGATTTATGTGATTTATGTGATGGGGGATGATTTGCAGCAAGCATTTTATTTATAGGTAATTCATGTCACACGCATGAATCAATCATACTAATCATCTTAATCACATGAATCATAGTTCAGGCATTAGCGCTTATCTCCACATCCCCTTTTGCGAGAAGAAGTGCATCTACTGTGATTTCTATTCGATCGAGAATCTTTCGCTTCGCTCGGAGTTTGTCGATCTTCTCATCCGCGAAATCGATCTTAAACTCGAAGCGAATCCTAATCTTCGCGGCCGCACGCTCGAAACGATTTTCTTTGGCGGTGGCACGCCATCGCTGCTTACGCCCAGCGAGTTGGAGCGAATTATTCGGAAGCTCGAAGAGCATTTCGGAATTTCGCGGGATTGCGAATTCACGCTCGAATGCAATCCGGGAACGATAACGCTGGAAAAGCTTCGCGGATATAAATCGCTCGGTGTCAATCGCCTGAGTTTTGGCGTGCAGTCCTTCGATGCGGAAGAATTGAAATTCTTAGGAAGAATCCACGATGCCGCGCAAGCGCGCGAGGCCGTGGCGCTTGCGCGACAAGCGGGATTCGATAACGTGAGCATCGATCTCATCTTCGCGCTTCCGGGACAAACCGAAACGACGCTAAACCATACGCTCGACGAAGCAATCGCGCTCGAAACGAATCATGTCAGCGCCTATAATCTTATTGTCGAACGCGGCACTCCCCTATTCCGGCTCGTTCAGCTTGGCAAGGTAATCGAACTCGATTCGGATCGCTCCGCCGCGCTCTTCTCACTCGTGCAAAATCGATTGCAAGAAGCCGGATTCGAGCAATATGAAATTTCAAATTATGCCCATATTCCCCCTCCTAAAGAAGGAGGGGGTCAGGGGGTGGTTAAACGGGCCAAGCACAATCTTGTTTATTGGGATAGCTCCAAAGATTACGTCTCCTTCGGTCCATCGGCACATGAGTTTATCGGCGGCGAACGAGCCTGGAATGTCTCTTCGCTCGAAGAGTATGGCAAAGCAATCCGCGCTGGAAAGCTCCCCATCATTAACCGCGAGCAGTTGACGATGGAAGAACGGCGAACGGAAGTGCTCTATCTCCAGCTTCGCTCGACCGGCATTCGAGTGAACGAATTTATGGAAGTATTCGGGGAAGATTTGCTGTTGAATTCGGACGTTCATGCTTTTATCGAAGAAGGATGGATGAACATCGTAGGAGGACTCCTAAAACTAACGGCTGAAGGATACCGGTTCTGCGATGCAATCGTGACTCGTTTAATGGCAACAGAACATCGCAGCGATACCCGCCCATCCGCATCTTTACATTCTGAAAGTTCCATTCTGAACATCCTTTCCATCCTGTAAATCGTGGTCGAATTCAAACGCATCCATTACCTCGCCGCCGGCGCCGCCTTCCTCGTCGGCTTCGTGACCTATTTTCTCACGATGCAGCCGACCATCCCCTTTTGGGATTGCGGCGAATTCGCGGCGGCGGCAAGCGCACTCCAAATTCCGCATCCGCCCGGTGCGCCGCTCTGGACGCTCGTGGGCCGCATCGCCATGCTGCTGCCAACCTTCGCTGATGTTGCCGCGCGATACAATCTTTTTTCCGTCATTGCCTCCGCGCTCTCGATTCTTCTGCTGTATCTCATCCTCGTTCACTTGATACGATATTGGCGCGGGCGGGCCAAAACAAATTCGGACGCAATCATCATGTTTGGCGGCGCGCTCATCGGCGCGCTCTCCTATTGCTGGACCGATAGCTTCTGGTTCAATGCGCTGGAGTGCGAAGTCTATGCGTTTGGATCGCTCTTCATTTCGCTTGCGCTGTGGCTTGTCTTCGTGTGGGCCGACCATGCCGATGAACCGCATCACGAGCGCTATCTGCTGCTCCTCGCGTATGTAATCGGGCTTTCGCTCGGCGTACACCAACTGGCGCTGCTCACGATGTTCCCGGCGTTTATGATCGTTTATATGACGCGATGGAAATCGGTGACGGAAGGGCAATGGGGAAAGTCCATCATGGTTTCGATTCTGGCAATTGCCGGAGCGGGATTTATTATTTTGGAAAGTCCCGCTTCGATTCAATTTTACGAATGGATTTTAGCCGGCGCGGGCGCAGCCTACTATTGCTATCGCGCGTTTGCAAAACAGCGCGGCTGGAACACGATGGTCCTGCTCTCGGTCGTGACGTTTGGCTTCACGTTCGTCGTTATTTTGTCGAAGTTAGTCGAATGGGCGGGAGAAGGCGCTGGAATTGTTTCGATCGCCGTGCTTGCCCTGATCGTTGCGGCGATCGTCTATTCGCAGATCGCAAAAAAACCGGCGATCGCCATGGGAGGCTGGATGCTGATGATGGTGTTCCTGGGATATACGACGTATATGTTCGTGATGGTCCGCGCCACGCAAAATCCACCAATGAACGAGAACGCGCCATCGACGTTCGCCAAACTCGCCGGCTATATTAACCGCGACCAGTATGGCTCGATGAGCTTGGGCGACGAGTTCGCGCACCGCCGGCTGCCGCAGCAAAAGGGAGACCATCCGGCAACGTGGGATGACTATGCGAGCGACGGCCAGTTTTTCTTGCAATACCAGACGGATGAGATGTTCCACCGCTATCTCGGCTGGAATTTCATTGGCCGAACCGATGACTACAAAGGCGCGGGAGTCGATTTTTCGAAAACGTGGGCGATCCCATTTATTCTCGGACTGTTTGGGATTTATTGGCAATTCAAAAAAGATCCCAAGCGCGGCCTTGTTCTACTCGGAACTTTTATCATCATGGGGTATCTGGTCGATTGGTATCAGAACCAGCAAGACCCTCAGCCGCGCGAGCGCGATTATTTTTATGTTGGGGCATTCTATATTTATTCCATGTGGGTCGGCATCGGCGCGGTCGGCATAATGGAACTTATAAAAGAACGGTACACGGCCTGGGCGGAAAAGAAGATGGCCTATTGGCTGGCGGGCGCCTGCGCGCTTTTATTTATCTTCGGTCCATTAAACCAGTGCATTGGCGTTGCCGGCCTGTTGCAAGGTCAGCCGTTTAGCAAATCCTCCAAGTGGGCGGAATATTCCCGGAAGCATAATTGGGTTCCGTGGGAATACGCGTATAATATTCTCCAAAGCTGCGAGCCGAATGCTATTCTTTTCACCTACGGCGATAACGACACCTTCCCGCTTTGGGCGCTGCAGGACGCTTATGGCATTCGCCGCGATGTTCGTATCGTCCAGCTTCAACTTGCGACGATGATGTGGAACGTCAAGCAGCTCAAGACCGATAACGATTGGGGCGGCAAAGCAATTAAGCTTACGACCTTTACCGATTCGATCGTCAATATGTCGGACGACGATGCCTATCGCCGGTTGGATTGGACGCCGAAGCCCCTCGATATGCCAATCTCCGCCGAAACCGCCCGCTGGATTTCGGGAGATAGTACCGCAAGCGCGACCGTCTTTAATTGGACGCCAAAGTTTATCATGCCGAGCGATCAGGTCGTGCTCGATATTATCCAAAATAATTTAACGACGCGCCCGATCTGCTACTCCGCCACCGTACCGGAAGATTCGCGCGCCGGCCTCAACAAATACCTGATTTATGAAGGCATGACCGCGCGGGTAACTCCCTTCGAGCAGCCGCCGGACAACAACGGCCTTGGCGGCAGCGTACAGCCCGCGCGATATGCCGAAGCGGTCTTCCATTATCCATCGCATCCTCATGCCGAACCCAACCGCGGAATGATCTTGCATAGCTATAGCGATCCCGAAGCCCATACGAGCGCGATGGACGACGAGTACTCGCTCAGTTACCGCTATGAATTCATGCGGCTGGCAAATTATTATATCGAGCATGGCAATCTTGCCGAGGCCCGCCGCGCGCTCGACACGATGGAAGCTCGAATTCCCGTCGCGCGCATTCCGCTCGATTATTCCTTCGCCTCGTTCATTGCCGATCTTGCGGATAAATCGGGGGATTGGCCGCTCATGCAAACGTATGCGAAAATCGGAGAAGCAAATCTTAGGACGCAGCTTCAAAATCCCGATTCGAAAGAAAGCCAGAATGGCTTCGAGGCAAGTTATCAACTGGCAAATCTCGAGATGCGCGGCGGAAAATTCGATCAGGCAAAAAAAGACTTTGAAATGCTGAATTCGCAATCGCAGCCCGAACAGCAGGCATTTCTCCGGTTAAAAATCGAGGAGTGCGACGCGCGAAAGCTTGAATCGGAAAAGAAATACGATTCGGCTTACCATCTTTTTTCGGAGATAATCGCGACGTATGGGCCATCTCAATCCCAAAGCGTTGACTTGCAGGATTTGAAGAATCATGAGGCGGTGGATTCGATAGAGATGTCTCGATAGCATTAAGCCAGTTATTGCCATTTTGTCTTTGCGAAATCAATAGTATGAATTTGCGGGGGTTTAATTTTCATACAATGAACCCAAGTTCCCGAAAATCCGGGAATTCCAGTCTCCTAAAGAATAAAAAGAAAGAAATGTACGAATTCAGCATTTTACCCCTTGACTTTTAGAAAAAATCGATTATATTGCGGTTAAGCGATTGCCCAAAACCAGTGCGGGTCACACCTTACGACGCGCCGCTCTCTCGAAATTGCTGCCCGACGAGCCTCTTTTAAAAAACCGACCCGCCGAGTTGTTTGATAACTGACTTCGCAACTAACACATAGGAACTAAATTATGCAGTACAATTTAACACCGAACACGCGAACACGCGAACACGCGAACACTAACGCTCACCTCCATAGCAAGCTGAGGTTTCGAGCCATGATCACGCTTGCCATGCTTGCGTTCAGCGCCCTGACTGCACGGGCGCAAGTCGCATATAATTTCCAGCCACCCGATGTCATAACCATTGCTGGCGCGCCCGTCGCGCTTACGATGGATTGCCTTGCCGCCAATGGCTATGGGCAGTGGACGTATTCGAATGCCACTGGCGATGCCCATTTGCTTTCGAACAAACTCTCAGCGACTGGCGCGGACGACCCGCAGGATGGCATTCTCAGCTCGACTGCTTTTAATTTTGATGCTGGCGACAGCTATCCGACCTCTGGCGAAATAAAAGCCGTGGCAAATCTTCAAGGGAATAATCGATATGTTTGGCTCCAACGTGAAACCGGTCTCGGCTCGACCGATAAGTTTTATGTGGAAGGATTCAATCCCGGAAATCCGGGCGTCGATATTAGCTTTTCAGCTTTGCCGGGCGATGCCAGTATTGTCAAAGGTTCCCCGCTCGGCGGACCTATTGCGATTATCGCTGGTCATCATGTTGTAAGTGCTGCGAATGAGGTCAATCCGCTCGACCGATTCGATGCCGCCACCGATGGCTCGAATGTCTATATTGTATGGGAAGAATATTCGGCGGGAGCATACACCCTTTGGTGCATGGTCGTATCCACGAGTGGAGCAACCGTACTCGGCGCGACAGAACTTACAGACCCCAATACCGGCCTTCCGATGAATGGGCAACGGCCAACGATTGCGGTCGATGTTCGCCATTCGGGGTCCATCGCTCCATTCGATATTTCATTTATCTCGGGTGGGAGCGTGTACTGGACGGAATGGAATCCATCCACGTCACTCTTTTCATCAGCAGTCGCCGTTCCCACGGCCTACATCGATCCTTATGATCTCACAACACAAAACTGGACGACCGCGACACATGCGCGAATACTGGTCGCGAGTCAGGCCGGCGTCGGGACCCCTACGCAGCGGGGCATCTATATCATCGCGGAAAACCCGCACAGCATCACGATGAAGAAAAAGGAAATTACAGCAATAACTGGTCCGAGCCTATTTCTTGAGCGAATCATCGGCGCGCCACCAGCCGCTCTCCCGCAGGCGCTGAACGAATATTGCGACGGTCCCTGGAATACATCCCGAATGGCGCCAAGCCCGGTCGGCGCGCCCTATCCGGATTATCCCGTCCTCGACGATCCACTTTGGGCCTTTGCAAATCCGTATGAAGGCGCCAATGCGAGTGGCACGCCTCCCAATAATTTTAATGGATTCCATTGCCTCTACCGGCTCGACCGCAGTGGGACCCACATGGGGACAGCCGGCCAGTCACCCCTCATGATTATCCCATCCAGTAATGCGGGCGCTGGCTACTGCGCGAGCGAAAGCAGTGGGACGGCATTCCTGGATGATCCCGTGGTAAACGCGCACGGCGTCATGCAGTATTGCGGGGCCGTGAACCAGATGGGGATTCATGTTCATTGGATTACTTCATCCACACACTATTATACCCGCGACAAACATGAGTTCGATCAGAATATCGAAGAGAACACGCTGATGACCGATGAGTGCGATATTGGAAAGACCACATCGGGCGTGGGAACGTCGTCGCCGGAGTTATTGCCCAATTTGATTCTAACGGTTTATGGCGACCCCACTACGAACACCATGTATACGGGGTTCGGAAATGTGGTCTTTGATGATCATGCAACATTGAACATCGGATCGAGCACCGATGCCGGCGCCGATTTCGCTATTGCGGGATTTTTTAAATTCAATTGGAATGTCTCTCCGAACTGGACGCTTAACTTCGGAGCGGGCAATACCTGGGATTATTATGGAAATAGTCCCGGCAATAGCCAGCTCTTTGGCGGAACGGGAACCATTATCATGACCGGAGGAAGCGAAGCGACAACAGCAACGAGCGTTGGCGATTATGTTAGCTCGATAACCAATCCCGTTACCGTGAATATACATGGCGGCACGACCATTTCTATCGGACCAACGAGCTTCCCCACGACGATCACAGCGACGGGAGCTTTTTTCGATTTCAAAAGCGAAACCAGCATTCCACCGGGAACATCCGGAACGAAAAGTGGAAATCTTACCATTGGCGACAATTCCTCGTTCGCGAAATGTGAATTATTTTCCGACGACGCCGGCTCCGATGATCCCGACATTATTACCATCAGCAAATGGGGCCAGTTTAATGGCTCTCCGGAATGCTATGGTTCCGGCGATGCGAATTACAACGGAACGTATGGCTCCGCACAAAACAGCACTGTGACATTCACCGAATGTTGGTTCCGCGCGGGGCAATCCGGTGGTAGCACGGTGGGACATGCCTACTTGGAAATGAACGCCGACGAATCGCCTTCCGCGCTAACGATCAGCGAAGGCCGGCTTTCGGGATGGTCGGTTAATGCGCCTGCGAGTAGCATCTCGCCTTGGTGGCCTATTTCGATCACGAACGCTCAGTTCGATGCAATCCAACAATTTGGCGTGTACATAAATGAAGGCAATCCGTTTGGAGCTGTTTCGGGTTGCTTCGCTCAACTTTACTCAATCCTGATCGACGGTAATGATTTCATGACGTATAACCTAACCAATCATTCGAATCCGGATGGGATTATTATCGAAGGTGCGCCAGATGTGAGTCTGAGCGATGCCCTCCGCGAATCCATAACCGTGACGAATAATATCTTCGAAGGAACGGGAACGGAAGCAGCCGGGAGTGTCGAAGCTGCGATTCATTTCAAGAATACAACCGGTGATATTGGGTATAATACCATCGAGACCGTCGGCCCGCCACAAGTTGGCGCTGCCAAATATCAAAGCGGTATCTGGAATGAAAGCGCAAGCGAAACAACCCCGCAGCCTACATGGTCGCTCATTTGCAGTAATACGATATACGGGTTGACGAACACCGGCGCGGCGGGACTTTCAACCGATTATTATAAAGGCTATGCAAAGCTCAATTCCATCACTGGCGGGTATTACGGGCACCTTGGCGGCTATAAGGACAATGACAACGACCTGTCTTCAACGTATACCGGGAATGCGAGTTATGGTTATGATGGAACCTCGAATAGCATAACCGATATGGCGGGTGTCCATCATCCAAGCGATCACTCAAGCGACGTGGCGGCTTACAATGTCTTAACAGGAAATAATTCGAGCAATACTCAGATTAGCCTATCGGAAACGGCAACAATTTTTTTGGGACTCGAGCCTACATTACCAGGCTGGCCGCTTACTTCTCCCTATGGGTTGAATAACATCCAGGGAACACCCGACATCTGTGGTTGGAGCGGTCTCAATTTAGGCGATATCAGCAATAATTATTGGGGAGGCGGCGCTTATTCTCTCTGCGCAGGTACCACTGCTTCCGGTAGCTATCTCATGACCGCTCCCGGTTCGTCAGGTTTCTCTTGCTCGGGGGGACTAATCACGTATAAAAAATCTGCTGTTCCACAGTCGATTACCGATTTACCGGATTCAACCTGCGGTACTCTCTTTGGACTCGGCTATGAGTTAGCTGGTGATCCAAGCGCGGAACCAGCGGGTTACGATACACTACGGCTCTTTATCGAGAACTGCCCCATGTGGGAGGAAGCGAATGGGGCTAATAGTTCGGTGGAAGCATTCAACTTTATTGATGGCGCTGTTTCCGCATGGAGCGCAGGTGGTGCCGGCCGATGGCCGGGCTTCTTAGCGTTCTTAAAACAAGTCCTATATCTGAACCCTGATACGGCTTGGTATTGCAATGATGTGGGCGATATGCTTGAAGCGGAACAAAATGGAGGTGCGGCGGCGAATATGGCCACTAGCAAGTATATTCTTGAGAGTGGGAAATGCCCAGAGTTTGCTGCTGATTTCGCAAATAACTACAATGTCTCCTCGAAAGCCCGGCATCAGGCGTGGCTAGATTCGCTTCGAAATATTTTCGATAGCACATATGGTTCCGATTATTTCTGGCCCGATTCGATCGGTGCCGATACGATGCGACATCCCTTCGATTCAACCATCCCTTCACTTTGGCAGGACAGTCTCGAAATTCTTCTCGGCCCGCAATACGCGAATGCTGTTCAGCCAAACTCGCCGATCACTTCGCAGGCATTGTTGAACGCAACGCTTCTCGATAACCCGATGCAGGATGAGATAGACATTTCCTTCGAGATGGGCCGCACCGCACTCATAACAATGGAGCTTCGGGATATACTGGGCCGCACGGTGCCGCTTACGTATGCAAACTATCAGTATGAATCTCCCGGCACGCATGAGGCGCGCATCCCCGCGCCGAATTTGCCTCCGGGAACCTATTATTTGCGTATCTCCACGGATGTAGGTGATGTGATAACGTTAAAGGTCGTAAAAGAATAGAACCAGAACCATGATCCTTCGACAGGCTCAGGACAAGCTTACAGGATTGGAAGGATTAGCAGGATAGATTCAAGCCCCTCCCATTTCGGAGGGGCTTTTTATTTCCGTAAACTTTCAGGAGCTTTCCGCCCCAACAATTAGTTCTTAATCGCCCTCGCCTGTTTTGGGGGTTGCGATCCATTCATTCATTTTTAGCTTGATGCAGACAAAACGCATTCACTACGCGCTTGCCGCGCTGAGTTTTCTCGTAGCGGC
>DASRZC010000007.1:0-40077 GCA_035686785.1 Kapaibacterium sp. (SeqCode) | reverse complement strand
CGGCAGATTGCTATCGAGCATTAAATCTGAGATTTTCGGGATTTTCAGGAACTTGGATTATGTCTGTTGTTGCAGATATTGTTGAAACTTTGAAAAATGCGAAATTGGCTCAAATTCGCCATAGTTAATGAAGCACAAACGCGCGTTCGCCGAAATATGCAAGCTGCATGACTAATGACGCTTCAAAAAGAAGGCTATAGAGACCGAGCCTACTCAATGATAGCTCACCGACATCTTCCCGGCTCCGCTGGAAAGGTGGAGCGTTAGGATGGGACTGTTGGAATGGTCGAAACCGGGGCTTCGGGCGTATCCATCGCGCTGGATAGCAAGGCCGGAAAAGGAAAAGGAACTGAGCAAGCCATCGTCATAGAACACCTGTACTCGTCCGGCGGTGGGAGGAATCGAAAGGCTGCACATTCCCAGCCCAATTTCGACGTAGGCATCGAGATTATGGGTCAGGCGGCCTTCGAAGCCGAGATGGTAACTTCCGACCGCGCCGTGAAACGTGAAATGATCGGCATTCAAATTAGAAATTCCGAGGAAGGTACACGACCCGATGCCGGCGTGGACCGTGCAATACTGAAGCGGTTCGGGATTAGGGGCATTGGAATAAATGAACGCCTGGGAGGCGCCGGTCTCGATCGTAGCATTGGTGAGAGGAAGCCCGCTCAAATCGAGTTTGGATTGGCCAAACCCGAAGTTGGCGATAAAAACGAGGGGAAAGTCTTTCGTGAGATAAATCTGGGTTCCCGACGGAGGATCGGCAACGATTTTCGTTCCGGCGTCGGTCGAAATCGTGCGGAACGCCGGACGCCGCGCGCATGCGAAGCCGCCGGAGCGCTGCGTGCCATGAAGCGGCATGTCGTAAACTGGTGGCATTGAAAAGAAAAAGAACGGAGAGGGGCGCATCGAAATACCCCTATCGGACTGGGGAGCGGCGGCATCCGCCGCAAGGGAAAAACCGGAATTGGCATGCCACATTGCGATCGGCGGCATGGCCATCATCCCTTCATCGGTCCCAATGCCAATTCGCAGCATCCCGACGGTTCCATCGCGCAACCCGTAACTCCAGGAGCAATTGCGGGCATCGGCATCTTCGACCAAGGTCTCGATCGTGGCAACATCCGTCAGTTCGCTACCGGGACGGAGATTTACGGATCCATAGGGGGCATCCAATTGAAAGACCAAACTTTGCTCCGGCCCCTTCCGGTCAATATGCGTGGTGAAATATCGTTCCACCGCGGCAGCCAGGCCGCCAAGCACCGCGAGCGCGAAAACGGAACAGGCCACTACACGCAATGGATGGCGCCGAATGACCGAAAACCGGCCGCCGGGCGCATCAAATACCATGCGTTGGCGCTTGGAGGAGCCGTTCGTATCTGGCTCTTGAACATCCGGCATCACAGGGGTCTTCCGCTACGTTTTCACAAAGGTAATCCCGCGCTCGAAAATTTCACGCGGGGAAATGATGAATTAGCTGTAGAACAGCGTTTCGGGTTACGAGGCCGGTTGCGAGGATGTTTCGCAAATTCGAACCGAATCAATCAATGTAATCAATCAAAATCAGCGTCATCCAGATTTTATTTCAGCCATCCAATCGGATTTTCTTTCGACTTTCCACGCCATACTTCGAAATGAAGGAGCGGGATGCTCTCATCATTCATGCCGCTCCTGCCGATCGTCTGGCCCGCATGAATGCGATCGCCAAACTGCACGCTTGCGCTCGATAGGTTCGCATAGACCGTATGCAATCCGCCCGCGTGGCGCAGCACGACAATCGTTCCGTAGCTTGGCAGCGAGGAAACGAGCGCGACTTCGCCTTCGGCGGCGGCACGTACCGCCGAGCCTTGCGAGGCCGCAATATCGATACCCAGGTTCATCGTAATCGTGTTTAGTTCGGCGTTGCGGTGCTCGCCGAAACCTTCCAGAATGTGATGTCCGGCGCTGGGCCAATCGAGCGAATGAGGCCCTCGTGCCGGGCCAAGCGATTCTTCCGGCTCGAATTCGTTGGTAGCGGATTGCCGGTGACCGGCCACGCCACGCCGCCGTGCCGTCCGGCGCGCAGAATTTTCGCGAACCACGAGATTTGCGATGATTCCTTCGAGCCGCTTTTCACTCGCCTTGCGTTCCGCGAGAAATTTCAGGAGATAGGCTTTTCGAGCCTGGATTTGCCCGAGTTGTTTCGCCTCTTCCGCCTTTTTTTCTTCGAGGGTGCTCGCTTCGTTTTGGTGCGCGCCGATCTGCTCGTGCTCGGCTTCGATCGTGCTCGCAAGCGCCGTGCTCGACTCCGCCAGCGATTGTTTCATCGAATCGAGCCGCGTACGGTTCAGCGCGTGAGCGCGGGCGATGACCTGAGCGTAATAGGAAATTCGGACCGGATCGGATTCCGAAGGCGAGATCAAGAGATCGTTTGCGTTCAGCGGAGCAAGCGCGCTTTCCATATAAAGCTGCCGGCTGCTCCGCGCATACGCATCTTTCAGTGCGTCGAGCGTATTGCTCGTTACGTGGAGCGAGCGATCGACTTCGGTTTTCGATGATTGCAGTTCCTGGGCTTGCGATTCCAGACGGGCGATCGTTGCTTTCAGGCTGGCCGTGCGCTGATCGAAAACCCGGATATTTTTTATCGAGCGTTTCTCCCGTTTTTCATGGTCGCGTAACTCGGACTCATATTTGGCAATCTCCTGTTGCAATTCGGTGAGGGCCTTTTCATTCGCGCTGCGTTCCGCATGGAGCACACGCTCCGTGTGCAGGGAGGAATGCAGCGATTTACCGGGATGGCGCTTCCGCCCCTGGGCTGGAAGCACGGCAGCCAGGATAAGAAGGCCCGCAAGTGTGATTTTTGACAAGGTCCGGAGTTGATTCAAGGCAGTCGCATGATCGCTCATGCCCAAGCGTGAACAATCCTGCGCGAGAACGCTACGATTTCAGATTCCATAAACGCGGATATGCGCGAAGTCGTCTCCCTCTTTATGAACGGACGGCGTGCTGTGAAGCTTGCCGAAGCGTGCGTGCTCTCCGCTATTATTTTCGCTGGAATTGTTCCCTCCGCCACCGCCCAGAACACCTGGAAGCGTATGAAGCAGTTCGACCGGCCCATCGGCTGCGCGTTTTTTTTCGATGCGGATCATGGGCTGATAGGCTCTGGTATTCGACCCGGAATCTATCTCGACGGATCTACCTACAGAATCCATGAAACTCAGGGAGCGAGCGTTGCTATCTATAAAACGACGGATGGTGGCGTTAGCTGGATCGAGAGTGCCGTGCCCGCCCACTTCCCAGGAGCAGTAACGCAAATCTGCATGATTGACTCGCTCGTCGGCTACGCCTCGGTCTTCAGCGACATCGAATTCGATTTCACAGGTACCTTCGGCGCGTCGTGCCTCTGGAAGACGACTGATGGCGGCTCGACGTGGTTCGATAGTTTACATCTCGATCACATCGCGACTTCGGTTTATGCCCAAAAAGGGTTACTCCTGTTTACCAAATGGGATTACTATTATCAGCTGTCCGATGTTTTTCCGGCTCCCCCGCTCGATACGTTTGGAGGCGCTTATTCCTACGATGGAGGTGCAACATGGACGGAAAATTTCCGCCGCGGAAATGGAATTGCTTTTTCCGATAGCCTGAATGGGGTGGTAAGCGAAATGAATTCTGAATTGGACGGCGCGAACTTTTGGGTAACGATGGATGCTGGCCGCACCTGGCAGCCGAGCGTAAGTAATCAATATGAGTCATGGTCCGTCTATGCTGTAACCGGTAAACGAATTTATTTTTGCGCGAATGAATCGCAGCCGGGCTACCCTTACTACTTGCCTTATAAGGCGATCAATTGGTCCACGGATGGCGGATTCACATGGAGTGAGCGAGCATCGTTTCCAGTGATGCACTTCACCGGCACAATCGCGGGCGCAGCAAATACACTTTATTTCCAGACCGATGATGCCAGCTATGACGATGTGTACCAGACCGGCATGTACCGCTCCGACGATTTAGGGGCAAACTGGCATTGGGTCGGCGGCCCTGCGAATAGCAGGGATACGCGCTTTGCAGTCACGGGCTGCCAGGGGCAGGTCGTCTATGCGTTCGATGAGTTGGGTGATGTGTGGAAGACGACGGATGGAGGCGATGGTACGCTTGGCCCCTCGATCTGGCTCAGCGCAGATACGATTCTCTGGCTCCCGAATCCCTGCGGAGACACGCTCCATTTCAATACGTCCTGTTCGAACTGCATTCCGATAACGATTGATTCGGTGAGCGTTCTGTATGGCTCGGAACTCCTTCCATTGCCTGATTCCGGCATCTTACCCGCTCCGATAACACAAAACGATACCGCCCGGATTTCGCTGCTCTATTCCCCAACGAGCAGCGGCGAAAGCTTCTCGGTCGTACGGGTCTTCGCACATTCGGGCGAGGATGTCCTCACGCGGGATGTTACCGTACGCATCGAAAATAATATACCGAATACGCTCGTGCTTTCGCCGGATTCGAGCAGTTTGAGTGTAAGCAGTTGCGGCAGTGAAATGGATAGCGTGCTGTTTTTTAATTCCGGTTGCCCGGGGCTAGTAATCGATTCCATTGATATTCCCTCTTCGGAAATTACGCTCGTCAATGGCTTGCCGGCTTTCGTTCCTGACTCACTTCCCTATTCACTCCAATTTCTCTATCAACCCGACAGCGCGGAAAATCAAACCGTAATCGTTCATCTTTATGCCCATGAGGGGCGGCGTTTATATGATACTGCTATTACGCTTCAAACACAATCCACGCTCGCGCCGCCACGCTTTGTGCTCGATAGCACCGCACTGAACTTCGCGTCCCACTATTGCCGGCCTCGAACATCGTTCCTCGGACTCATGGCGATAAGCTGCGATAGCGTTACCATCGACTCCATCTTATCCTCGAATCAAAGCTTTATCCTCCCCGGCTTCCCGACTATGATGGGCCCGAACGTGCGGGATAGTCTCGTCATTACGTACGCACCGGATTCCGCGGGAGCCGCAAGTGGAACGATTCGAATTTTCGCTCGGTCACGCTCGCAGCGGTTCGATACCACGATTTCGGTCTCGGGAACGAATTATACCCTTCCGCAAGCCGTAACGCTTTCCACGACTGGCCTTGCGCTTGCAACATCGAGCTGCCAACCTATTCTCGATACGCTCGTGCTGGGCGATCAGGGATGCGATTCGCTCGTTCTCGATTCCGTGATAACCGGCGATGATAGCGAACTTAGCGTGAGCTTCGATTCCTCACGGCTGCCGCTTCCAAGCAATGACAGTTTTCCGTTGCGTATTCTCTATAGCCCGCAGGATGGGATTTCGAAAGCGAGCGTGCTACGATTGTTCATGCACACCGCTACACGAAGCATCGATACGACGATCTCGCTCAGCCTGACGAACCAAATTCCGGCGGAGCCGCTGGCGCTATCGAGCGATTCGCTCTATCTTTTCACGAAGTACTGCCAGCCGGTTTCGATGCCCTTGCAAATCTCGAATTTTGGATGCCAACCCATGACCATCGACTCCGTAGAAATGCTGAACGATACGCTCGGCGAATTTTCGGTTCCCGCTTCAAAAGATACCATAGGGACGTATGGGACCGATTCGACCCATGTAATATTTACCCCTGATATTGCGGGAAGCCGCTCGGCGAAAATAATGGTCTATCTTCATGCGGGTTCAAAAGCACTGGACACGGTGCTTTCGATCGCGGGAAAAAACCTTACCGCGCCGGTGCCCTATATTCCACCGCTGCCACCGCAGGCGGCTGGCACCATTTTAAACATTCCCATTATGCTGGAGCCAACGGTGGATACATTTTCGATCCGAAGCTACGCCTTCCATCTTTCCTTCAACACCGATCTACTGACACCGCTCCACCTCGAATTTTTGAACACCTGCTCGCGCGACACGCTCTCCGCGACCTTCGCGGTTGAGCCGGGCAGCGGCTGCTCCGGCACCGTCTCTCTTGCGGATACGATTTCGGATACCTCGGCGCTTTCGCTCCCACTTGTTTATGTGCGGGCAGAGGTCTCGCTCACAAAAGATTCGATGACATCCGTCACACTCGATAGCTTCGTGACGGACCGCGAGCCGGCGCTCGAACTCTGCAGCATTCCAGAACAGCCGTTCCAACTCGCGCTGGAATGTGGCGATCCGCTGCTCCTCGATTTGCTAAATGCCCGGACGCTGAGTTTTAATTTCCTATCCGTCGCGCCGAATCCGGCGGCATCGGGAAGTTGGGATGTGAGTTACTCTATCGAAGGAGCTTCGCCAACTCTAACACTCGATGTTTATGATGCCGCCGGAAATCTGGTGTATCATTCCGGGGATCTTGCTGGCGAATCGGGCGAGCACACCGCGCGCATTCCCGTTCCAAAGGGCAGCGGGGATTATTTTATCGTACTCGGAAATGGACGCGAGCAAACGGCGAGAAGCGTGAGTGTGATACGGTAACCGCGAACAGCACCCGGAGTATACTCCGGGTGCTACACGAATAAACCCCCTTTCTTCACGGCATGATTCCAATTAGCAGCGTCTCCATCAGCAGTTCGTCGTTCGTATGCTGCTTGCCGCGGGTTTGAGCCTCGGCTTCGACGAGGGCGCGGAGCGCCGAGTCTAACTTCTCGCGCGTGTAGCGACGGGCTTGCCCGATAATTTCTTTCGCGAAATAGGCCGCGCCGCCGCGAAGTTCGAGCGCCTCCGCAATGGCACGCTCGTTCTCGCCTTTCGCGGAAAGTTCTCGAGCAATAGTAAGCTGTTCGATAAACCGCCCCAGCATGACGAAGAGGAATTGCCGCTGGTCCTTGCCCTGATCGAGCATTCGCAGCGTGATTTCCGCCGCGAGCGGCTTGTTGCCAGCGCCGATCGCCTTCGTAAGTTCGAAGACGTTGTTCTCCCGCGAGGCGCCGACAACTTGCTCGACATCCTTGACCGAAATGTCTTTGCGCTCACCGCAATAGATAATAAGCTTTTCCAACTCATTAGCGAGCGATCGCAGAGACGTGCCCAGATAGGTGGTCATCAGGCGCGCGGCGTCGGAGGGAAGCGAGGTGCCCATCGCTTTGGCCCTCGCGCGAACCCATTCGGCAGCCTCGCCTTCCTTCATCATCGAGAATTCTACCACCTGCGCTTTTTCACTCAACTCGCGAAACGGCGATTGATTTCGCGCGCCGAATTTATCCATATCGAAAATGAGGACGGAGCTTGGATTCGGCTGGAGAAGATAATTCAGCAGCGGATCCTCATTTTGCTTCTTGCGACCTTTCGCTGGCGCGCCGGCGGGCTTGGCACGAAGAATGCGATCCGCTTCACGAACGACAACTAACCGCCGCTCCGCCATCATCGGATATGAGCGCGCCACCGTGATGACTTGCTCCATCGACGTTTCAGCCCCATAGAGCACATCGCAATTGAACGAGCGCGTAGATTCATCGGGCACGAAGAGGTCCGGCGCTTTGGCCAGAAGTTCACTGCGAAGAAATTCTTCTTCGCCATGTAATATCCAGACGGGATGAACCGCCCCGGATTTCCATTTTTTTAGAATTTCGTCCGAGGCGCTCATGCGGGAAAGTAATTAGCAGTGATATTTGATTCTTTTTTCATGCGAATCCTGAAATATAAGCAATCTTGAGAGAGTTCTCCTCAAAACGGGAAAATTTTCGACCCGGAAAGTCAATTTCATGCGGAGTGCCAAAAGTTTTATTAGTTTCGCGTACGGGGATTTGCGCATTGCTTCGAATTCCGGCCTATGAACTACCAAATTAGAACGGATTTTTCACGCCACTACTTGAAATAAAACTCATCCTTACGGCGGGCACACGAAGTGCTTTGACGTAGTTCGATACAAACGCACCACCCATAACGAAACCCGATAAACGAACCCTCACTCGAAAACGATCATGCACTTTACCACCGATCAGCGAAAAAGCAAAACTATCTTCCGGCTCAAGGAGGAGCGGCTCGATTCCCGAAATGCCGGACAGCTAAAGGCCGAATTCCTCATCCTGGCGCAACCCGGAACCAATGCGATCATTGTCGATCTCAGCGAGGTGCAGCACGTCGATAGCGCCGGCCTCTCCGCGCTGTTGCTCGGGCAGCGGCAGATGCGGCTCAACGGCGGAGAACTTCGGCTTGCCGGATTGAACGAGTCGGTCCGCACCCTGCTCGATATTACGCAGCTGAACCGAATGTTCCCGATTTTCGCAACCGTGCAGGAAGCCATGAATGCAACGTTTGGATTTTTCCCTGGCATCGACGGAACCGAATCGTTTGCCGACGACGAGGACGACGAAGCCGAAGAGAACCGGGGAACGTTCGGTGATGCTTCCGGGATAAGCGATGTTTCTGGAACGAGCAATCTTCCCGGAATTAGAAACCACGTTGAAACAGAACAGGCCGTATCTCTCGGACCCACGGCGCCCAGCGCGAAGGCCATTCGGGCCGGAGCGATTGCGGCCGGCGGATCCTTCGGAGCGGCCGCTTTAACCAATATTATGATGACCCCTGACACCTTTGAATTAAACGATCTCGCCCTGCTCGATCTCGGGGAAGATGAAGATGACGACGACGATGAAGATCACGACCTCGATGATATCGACGACCTCGAACAGGATTTCACCGAGGACGACGATGAGGATGACGACGACCTCGATGAAGAAGACGACGTCGAGGATGACGACGAAGCCGTCGTAGAGGACGTCAAAGAGGAAGACATCGAAGAAGTCGAAGACTTGGACGAAGACTTCGAGGACGACGATTGGGACGAAGAGGAATTGGAAGAGGACGAGGAAGAAGATTACTAATTCAATTAAGAGTTATGAGTTAAGAGCACCTCGAGTAACCTGGATTCCCACATTCGCGGGAATCCAGGTTTCGGAATTTTTAGAAGTGCCCTTAAGAATGAGCAGACCAATCTCCTCAATTCTTAACTCTTCATTCTTCATTCTTCATTCTTAATTCTTCATTCTTAATTGAATCCCGGACACCTTTTTCCTTCCGGATGGAGTTGGAAGGTCCATGAAGAATCATCGCTTGTCTCCCGATCGGAGCAAGACATGGATCCGGTCGCTTCGGCGAAGCATTGCCCAGCCCCGCTGGCGGCGCTCCAAATCGCTACGCTGGACGATCGGCATTGCGCTTACGCTTGGAGTTGCTGCATTATTCCCAAGCGCGCATACCATGGCGCTTTCCGGATTTTCCGCCGGTTCGCTCTGGACCAGCGAGGATGTGACCGCCCCGTTCACGTTTCCAGTGTATAAGGACCAAGTCCGGTATAGCGAGGACGTGCGCAAAGCTCTCGCGGATGGGTTCTATCCCGTCTTTGTTCCCGATACGAATGCACCGGAACAGAGCGATGCGAATTTTCGCGCTTCATGGGAGCGTATGAGAACGCTTCTTTCCGTTGCGCGCGCGGATACGCTGGCGGAAGATTCGCTGGTGGAATCGGCGAAAGCATTGGGACTTTCCACGGAAGATTGGACCGCGCTTTCTCAATTTGCCGTGTCGAAAAATCCAAAGCAATTCGAGCGGAGCCAGCATGATCTTACGGAACTCGAGGCCTCTCTGCTTAAACAAATAGGCGCGTTGGAATCGACTCGGTTCCTCACGGCCGGCGGAGAAGAAGACCCTCTTGCCACACGAGGGCAGAATGCGCAAAACTTTTTTGCGCTGCGCCTTCATCCCACGCAGGAGGCGATTTTTGCACGAGATACGCTCCTGCCCATTCAGGCGGCTTCCAACCGCATTTATGTTGGCCTTGAAGGTCATTTGAAGCGCAATGCATCTCTTGTCCGTCCGCTCTCGGAACTGGCTTCCGGCGCGCTGGTGCCTACTGTGGCATACAGCCCTACACTCACCGAATCAAGCCGCGAGGCCATTGTGGACCGTGTCCCCCGCACGGACGGCCTTGTCATCGAAGGGGAGAAGATTGTCTCGCGCGGGGAGATCATCACGCCGAAGATCAAAGCTTCGCTCGAAAGCCTTTCGCAAGCGCGGCTCGAACGCGGCGGAATGGTCGCCGAGTTCGGACGCTTTGCCGGAACGGTCGGCCATGCGGGGCTGCTCGTCCTGCTGATCGTTCTTTATCTGAAATTTATTCGGCGGAAGATTTACAATGACAACGCGCAAATTCTTTTACTGGCGCTCGTCCTGTTTTTCCCGGCGGTGATGGCCTATTTATCCGTTTGGATTCCGGTGGACTTCCCACTCCAATATTTTATTTTGATTCCCGTCGCCTCGATGCTGCTCACCGTCCTCTTCGATAGCCGGACGGGATTTTACGGCACGGTCGTCGCGTCGCTCATCGTGGCGGGCATTCGTGGAAATGATTATTCCATCGCCCTGGCCGGACTTTGCGCGGGAGCCTTCGCGGCCTACACCGTGCGGGATTTGCGCAATCGCGCGCAGCTCTTCACCAGCACGGGCTATATTTTCTTTGGATATTTGGTCGCGATTGCTGCGCTTTCGCTCGAACAGGGAACTCCGCTTCGAGATGTTGGGTACGAACTCATCGCGTCCCTCGGCAATGCGTTGATTTCGCCCGTCCTTACGCTCGGCATTCTTTATCTGGTCGAGATGACGTTCGACACCATGAGCGATCTTCGGCTTCGGGAATTCGATAACATCAATCATCCCCTGCTCCGCGAACTTGCGCTGCGCGCACCGGGAACCTATCAGCATACCATGATGGTCGCGCAGCTTGCCGAGAACGCGGCCATCGCGATTGGTGCGAACGCCGCGCTTGCTAAAGTTGGCGCCTATTTCCACGATGTCGGCAAACTCGCCGCGCCGCAAAATTTTGTCGAAAATCAATCGGGCGATGTGGGTAATATCCACGAAAGCCTAAGCCCTGCCGAAAGCGCCGAGCGCGTGAAAAACCATGTGGAGCAAGGCATTGCGCTCGCGCGTGCGCATGACCTGCCCGAGCGCATCATCGACTTCATTCCCATGCACCACGGAACGCTGCCCATCTCCTTCTTTTACCAACGCGCCGTGATGGAAGCCGCGGGAAGCGGCATAGTCGATGAAAACGAATTCCGCTATCCCGGCCCGCTGCCGAATTCAAAAGAAACGGCTATTGTCATGCTGGCCGATGCATCGGAAGCAATCTCGCGCTCGCTCGCACAAAAAGGCGAGGATATGTCCGCCGAAGCCATCGAGGAAGCGATCGCGCAACTCATCCGAACGCGCTTCGATCAGGGCCAATTCGATCATAGCGATATTACCGTGCGGGATTTCACCATGGTCCGCTCGGTATTCGCGCGACATCTTTCCGGACTTCATCATCCGCGCATTACATATCCCGCATTGGCCGAAGTGCCTCTCGCAGATATTTCTCTTTCGCCAGCCTAACCTACCGCGTGCCAGCCACTCGCCTGAAACGCTCGAAGCGCACACTTGCAAGTCTTGCGAGCGATGGCGCCCAAGCTGGGCCGGAACGAACAAGCGGCAAGCCGCTCGATCTCTATCTGAATTATCTTCGGCTCGAACGCGGCCTGGCCGCGAACTCGCTCGATGCGTATCATCGCGACATCGAGAAATTCGAGAACTATTTGGCTGGAAGCCACAAATTGGCGGGCAGCGACAAGAATGCTCTGCCCCGCGCGCCGATCACCCGCGCATCTTCCGCCGAGCTTCAGCAATTTCTTCGCGCCCTCGGCGAAGCTGGTCTGGCACGCGCAAGTATCGTCCGCATTATGAGCGGGCTGCGTGGCTTTTACAAATTCCTGCTGACCGAGCGAATGATCCTTTCCGACCCAACGGAGAATCTCGACATCAAAGCGATGCGCCGCTCGCTGCCCGACGTGCTTTCGATCGCGGAAATCGAAGCTATCCTGAATCAGCCGGACGTAGCAACCGCGAAGGGGATTCGCGACCGGGCGATCCTCGAATTTCTCTACGCTTCCGGCGCGCGTGTTTCCGAAGCGACGGGACTGAAACTTTCGCAATTGTTTTTGAAGGATGGGCTGGTAAAGCTCTTTGGCAAAGGAAGTAAAGAGCGCGTTGTACCAATTGGTAAGATGGCGCGAGATGCAATGGACATCTATCTTTCCAAAACGCGTCCTCTCTTCCTTCGCAGCGCCAAGCGAACCGACGCTGTATTCCTGAATCAGGAACGCGGCACCGCGCTTTCTCGGATGTCGGTTTGGAATATCGTTCGTGAGTATGCTTTAGCCGCGAGAGTAGAGAAGCAGCTTTCTCCGCATACGTTTCGGCATTCGTTCGCCACGCATTTGATCGAGGGTGGCGCCGATCTTCGCATCGTGCAGGAGATGCTCGGCCATGCCGATATTTCCACGACCGAAATTTATACGCACGTCGATCGCGCATATTTGCAGGAAGTTCATCATACTTTTCATCCGCGCGGCTAATTCATTTTGATCGATGTCTAAAAATATGCACTGTCATTGCGAGGAGCATTCGGCGACCGGAGGGAGCCGAATGCGACGAAGCAATCTCCGGAGATTGCTTCGTCGCGCAAATCTCCCTTCGGTCGATTCGCGCTCCTCGCAATGACAAATAATAAAAAGTGGCTTTGGTGGATTGTGCTTGCGGGCCTTGCACTCCGCATCGTGGCGTGGTTTTATTTCCGTTCCCATACGTTGCAACTCGTCACCGCGCGGCTGCCGGATGACGCGCTCTATTATTTCACCATCGCGCGAAATCTCGCGCATGGCTATGGAATGTCGTTCGATGGCATCCATCCGACCAACGGAATGCATCCCTTGTGGCTCCTGCTTATCACGCCGATCTTTGCGCTGCATCTGACTCAATGGGGCTTTATCCATGCAACGCTGCTATTGCAAAGCTTTCTCGATGTGGTCATCATTTGGCTGATTGGCAGCACCGTCTATGATTTTCTTCCCGGCGCGCAAGAATCGAATCGAAAGACTGCCGCGGGCGCGGCGGCGCTGATCTATGCACTGAGTACGCTCGTTATTGTTCGGAGCATCGATGGGATGGAGACCACGCTTGCCGCGCTGTTTTTTGTTTTGTGGTTTCGCAGCTATTTCCATGCAACGAATGGACATAGGGGAACGAAGTGGACGGGTTGGACGGGTTTGGGGATTATTACTGGGCTGCTGCTGCTTGCGCGAACGGACAGTTTTATCGTTCTCATTCCAATCGCGCTTTATCTCATCGCTACAAAATGGCATGGCGAGTGGCGCGGAATGATACTGGCGTTCCTCGTCGCCTGTGCGGTGGTTTCGCCGTGGCTCCTTTGGAATATCGCTCACTTTGGGACAATCATGCAATCGAGCGGCGAGGCCGTGCCGATGCTCGCCATGCGGAAGTACGATGTGCTCTATGGATCCGGGCTTGGCAAATATTGGCATCTTTGCATCGAAGCATTGCGAAATGTTCTGAAGCCGTTCTGGTATGCCGCGCTTGGGCTGCCACTGTTCACGATCGGCTATGCCATTATTGCCCGAAGGAAAAAATTATCGTCCGGCGAACGCGCAATTTATCTTTTGGTATTTGGCGGCGTGCTTCTTCTTTTAGTTCACTCCCTGTTTCGCGGATTTATTCGGGATTGGTATGTCGAAGAATTGGTGCCCATTTTTCTTATTGGCTTCGGGGTGAGCATCGGAAGTAATGCAGGCCAAACCGAAGCGCGCGCGAGCGGGCGTTGGGCGCTCGCGGCGCTTGTGATCGTTCTCCAACTTTTGTTATACCGAAAGCCGCAATATGTGTCGCAGGCCGCGGTCTTAGAATCGGGTGTGCCTGCCGTGGAACAGCTCTCGACGCATTACAAAATCGCGTCCTTCAATTCCGGCTATTATGGCTATTTCGCTCGGCGGCCGGGAAGCATCGTCGATATCGACGGCGTAGTGAATTCCGATGCGTTAGCTGCGCTGAAAGCGGGCCAACTCGGTGTGTATCTCGACCGCGATTCGGTTTCCTATATTCTGGATTTCAAAGGCGATTTCGGGGGCTACATCAATCTTTTCGATCGCCATCTTCTGGATACATTCGTTCTCGATAGCGTCGTAACCAATCCATCCGATCGGACCGATCCTTTGCTGCTCTATCGCCGAGCGTCTATTTCGGGTCACAAAGAAGTACCCTATCCCGAATGAAACTTCACCAGCCCTTATTCTGTAATAGTGAGGTCAAATTCACCCAATGAAGCACAAAGCCAAGAGACCGAAATTCGTCCGCCTAATGGCGCCCTTCGCCGCGTCATGTTTTTTTCTCATACTTCATACTTCATACTTCATACTTCCCCTTTCGGCGCAGACACTGGATGAATCGGCGCGGGCGCATCTATCGGACATATTGAATAAGCCGCTCAGCCCGCGCGCGGCGGCGCTGGGCAATGCGTTTGTCGCGATGCCGGACGATCCGAACGCGCTCTTCAGCAACCCCGCCGCGATTTCCTCGATCACGATTCAGGATTCGGCGCGGATGAATGACATCTCGCTTAGTTATACGCACTATGTGCTCGATATTAACGAGGGCGCGGTCGTCTATGAGCATCCGGTTCCCGAAGGCATGCTCTTCGCCGGCAATTTCGCGGCGGGCGTACAATATTTTTCGGGCGGTTCATCGATCGAAGCGAATTCGGTCGGCGAGGAGCTTGGCACGTTCCACACAGGGGATGTCGCGCTGCTGCTGGCATATTCCAGCACCGCCTCGAATGGCCTGCACTATGGTGTAGGTGCGAAGGTCGTAAGTTCGAGCCTGGTTTCCGGTTCCGTGGTTCAGGATTACAGCGCGACCTGGATGGCCGCCGATCTTGGCCTCTTTTACGAATGGGCAAAGGAGAATATGACCTTCGGTTTTTCGGTGCTCAACCTGGGAACCGAGGCATCAACCTACGCGGGCGTTCAGGAGCCGGTTGGCCCGAACGTGCAGTTTGGCGCTTCGATCAAGCCGCCGCACTTGCCGCTCACGCTTTCGCTCGCGTTCCATAACCTCACGCGCGACCGCGAGGGACGAAATCTGTTTTACGCGCTTGACGATTTTTCCGTCGGCGGTGAATTTGTCATGGGCAAAGTAGTCCGGCTGCGATTTGGTTACCAGAATGAGTTGCGGCATGAATTGGCCGTCCCGGCCGGCAGCGGCCTCGCCGGTTTCTCCGGCGGCGTCGGACTTCACATCAAACGCTACGACATCAACTTCGCCGTGGACGATGAAGGTCCGGATTTCTCCTCGTTCGTACGTTTTGGGCTACGGACGGCGTTCTGAACATAGCTCAGCGATTGAATCAGACTCGCCCACCAGGATGGGTCTGGTCTTGGAATTGCCCCTGGTTCCGAAACAACGTCATCCTGGCCGCCCTCCGCCAAGGTAATCTTTTCCAAAGTCTTACCCAGCACCTGTTTGCCGGGCTTAAGAGCAAACGGCTGTTCTTCCGTGATAACTCGATGTTCGGAATTTGGACCAAATAAATTAGCGAAACTTCCTCTGCGAAGATCGACATTGATTGGCAATCCCTCTTTGAAATAAGAGATTTCACTGCCGAGCCGTAAATCGACAGACGAAGTCTGATATGGGCAAAGTCCTGAAGCATCCAAGAATCGTGGGAAAGGTTCTGGCTCAATCACCAATCTTCTATTATCCAGGGCCAAATGGATTTCCGTATTCGAAAGGATCATCCTTTAAGATCCCGATCCTCGATCGGCACAATGCGTGCATCTTCAGAAGGAAGCACTGCGAAGAGTGATTTTCCAGCTTGGAAGATTTTTACATCGACGCTGCTATGACCGTTTTGTTCATGCACTTTCTCTCGCGGGACGAAAACGGACACATCACGATAGGTGACAGCACGTTCATCACTGAACATGCCTTTCGATACACTACAGCCGAGTTGTCTTTCACTCATAGGTTTCTATTGCTTTGTAGCGGGGGTGGGACTTGAACCCACGACCTTCGGGTTATGAGCCCGACGAGCTACCACTGCTCCACCCCGCGATATAAGACCATCACGATCACCGTTTATGATCTGGCGCTGTAACTGGCATGTTCATCGCATCGTTCCAATGGGAAATGAGGCTTTGTTAATACCCCAAATGTGCGGTCCCATTCTTCTTTTCGATGGCTACTGCCCCTTCTGCAATTTCGTAGTGCGGATGATCTATCGATTGGACCGGAGCGGAACCATTCTATTTGCGCCGATCGAAAGCGAAAGAGGGCGAGCGGTGATCGAGCGGCATCCGGAGGTAAAAGCGCTTGATTCCGCCTTCCTCCTCGAACACGATGAATACGGTACCGAGCGCATTTCAGCGAAGTCCGATATGTTGGCACGCCTCGCGGATTATATTGCCTGGCCGGGCAAGCTCCTGCTTCTACCGTTCAAAATTATTCCATGCAGAATTGGCGATTTGCTTTACGATCAGGTAGCACGGAACCGGAATCGATTGTTCGGGCGATATGAATCGTGTCCGCTGCCATCGCGGGGATTGAGGGATCGCTTTATCTCCAACCACAAATAATCACTCTTCCTGGGACTCCGCCTTCGCGATGGCATCGAGCAATTTCTCTTTCGTCGCAAAGCCTTCGAACGTTGCGGCAATCTTGCGGCGGAGATCGATGACGAACGAGGTTGGCACAACATCGATGCCGCCATAGGTATCTCCGAAATCCGGGCTGCCAACGAGGACTTCATAGGGAACTCCGCGCGCCCGCGCAAACGAGTCGAGACGAATAACGGCTTTCCCGCCTCGGACCGCTTCCTTCATCGCCACCGCGAGAAAGAGAACATTGGTGTCGCGTCCGTCTATGCTATCCAGGACTTCCAATTGCTGGATGGAAGACGGCGACCAGGTGCCGAAAAAATTCAACACGACGATTTTGTTATAGAACTCATTCATCTCATGCACCTTGCCGGCGGAATCCCACCATCCGAAATTCGTGGCGCGATCCGCCGCCGTAATGCGGTCCCAATATTTTATCTGCGAAACCGTGTGGAGATAATCCGGTCCGACCGTATCGGGCGCGACATTTGGCGGAAGATAGAGCGTCCGCATCACGCTGTTTGGGTTACAGCTTTGGAGCATGCCGGCGAGGAACATTCCCGCCACCGCAAGCAATGAAATAGCAGCAAGGAAGGAAATAGCCGGGTTGGACCGCATTCTCCCGTTTCCTTTGGTTCCCGTCACTCGCGCTCTCCAGCCCATTCTAATCTTCTTCGATGGCGGAGAGGATGGATTGATACGTGTCGCTCGGGGTTTCGACAATGGGCAGGCGCGCGCGCACGATGTGCGAGGTCATACGATCCATCTCATATTCATAGCGGCATTTCGGGCACGTCACGAGATGCGCTTCGACGTGCGCTAATTCTTTTGGGCCAAGCGACTCGTGATCGATTAGAGCCGCGGCTAAATCCTGGACTTCGGTGCAGTTCACGATAGTAATGGATTAGTAAAAGATATTGGATACAAAGACTAACGGGCCTTCTGCAAAAAAAATTGCGTTTAGATTTTCCCTTCGAGCATTCTTGCGAGCGCGGCACGGGCGCGGTGCAAATGCACTTTGACGGTTCCCATCGGAAGTTTTAGCACCCGGGCGATTTCTTCGTACTCCATATCCTCGTTGTGGCGCAGCCGAATGATTCTCCGGTAATTTTCCGGAAGGAGGTCGATGGCTTGTTCGATCAGCTGCGTCCGTTCGCCGGCGAGGAGCACATCATCCGGCACCCAGGAGGAATCGCTAATCTCATACTCCTTGCCTTCTTCATCGTGCCGGCCCAGGTTCGAGGAAGGTGGAGCGCTGATGGAAAAAGCGTTGAGCTTTCGGCGGCGGAGATAATCGATCGCATGATTTGTCGCGATGCGGTAGAGCCACGTCGAAAACGCGTATTCCTCGGAATAGGAATTGAGATGGAGCATCGCTTTCGTAAGCGCCTCCTGCACCAAATCCTCGACCTCATCGCTCGATGCGCTGCGGACCATCGGGCGGATAAGCCGCTCCACGCCATGCTTGTGCCGCTTAACAAGATCGTTATAGGCAAGCTGATCGCCCGCGCGCGCGCGTTGCACGAGCAGCTTATCTTCCTGTTGCTTTATGGAAGCTGGCGGACGCCCATCGGCCCGTGGCGTTGAGGTTGGCGCTTCCGGCGTGGGCTTGGGCGCAACTATTTGCTCGGAGCGCGAAGCGGCCGAGTTCTCCCGCTCCGAAACAGATCGTTCCGAAGGCTTGTCGTTTTTATGAGCGCGGGGACTCAAGTGCGTTTCAACTCTTTTGAGCGTGGAGTGATTCTCTAAATAACATCTATATTTTCGAGACCTCCATAAATCGCGTACCAGGGCCGGGCACTGGCATGAACGATTTTGTTAAGCTTTTCAATATTCTCGACTCCTCGCTTAGCCAGCCATGCTTCAAGCGCCTCGGTGCCTTGTTTGCCATAGACCGCTATTCCATCCTGCCAGGTTGCGCGGCCGCACAGCACCCCGGAGAAGCCCGCATCCGCTTCGCCCGCTAACTCGATGGTCTCGCGGAAGACATCGTCGGTCACACCTGCGCTCAAATAGATAAAAGGCTTCGTTGCGGCTTGCCCGGCCTCGCGAAAAAGTTGGAGAGCCTCCTCGCGCGTTTGGGCTGCCTCGCCGCCAGCAAAAGCCGCGGTGCTGGAAACGAATTTCATATTCACCGGCACCTCGACTTTCAAAACATCGACGCCATATCGCTCCTTCGAATACTCATTCATATAAGCCGCGACATATTTAGGCTTTAACTTCGCGAAGTCAAGGCCCTTTTCATCATGAGCATCGTCATACGCTAATACCTCGAGGAAGAAAGGTCTATTGACCGCCTGGCATTCCGCGCCCACGCGCTCGATGAACGCATGTTTGATCCGGTTCGTCCGCTCATTATCGAAAGGATTATAATAGAGTAAAATCTTCACCGCGTCCGCGCCCTCCCTGGCGAGGCGATAGGCACTCCACTCGTCGAGCAAATCGGGAAGCCGGCCTTTTTGGGTCGCGTCGTAGCCGGTCTTTTCATAGGAGAGGAGCACGCCGCATTCTGGCGCGCGAACTTCGAGCGCTGGAAGCCCATACTCCGGGTCCATGAGGAGTGCGGTCGCGTGCGGTGTAAGAACTTTTGATACCGATACCTTGAATTGCGTCAGCTCGGCGTCGGTGGCATCTCGGCCCATCGCCTTGCCGATACTTTTTTTGAGTGAGCCGCGCTGATCCATCGCGGCAGCGGCGATGATGCCATCCGAGCCAGCGCAGGCTTGAATGCCCTCGAATTTTCCTTTGGTGATTTGAAATTTTGACATTACTGAACATTAGAACAGATTGGAAAATTGGTTGGTTGCGCTTCACCCCAAAAGAAGAGATGATGTCGGAACCAAGCGCGGATATTTTGCTTTCAAGCAACCGAGGGTTTGCCCTCCGTTCCAGAGTTTATAGCTCATGTCTGACTACGCTCAGCCTGTCCAAGATGCTACCGATATTACCCCGCGAATGGAATGCGCGCTCGGGCAAAAATACTGGCATGTGCCACCCGAAGAAATTTCAATCGCGGTCGATGGGGCATTTCTCTCTTATTGCAACGCGGCGCGGTCGGGAACTATTGGGAACGAAGAGCCGTGGGGATATATTTGGAGTGCTTCTGAGCGATTGCTTCAAAAATATCTTTTGCATAATAAGCGCGAAGCGCCGATGGGCGAGGAGCGGTATGAATATGACGCGATGGATCACGCCGCCCATGATTTCAATATCAGCGAGACGTTACACATCATCCTTCCGTTACTTAGCAACAGTTACCGTGAGATTCTCGAACTGCATAAGCTTGAGGAACTATCTTTCGAGGAGATTGCAGTGATGAAATCTAAACCTATAGGAACTATTCGCCAGCAGTACCACCGCGCGTTGCTGGCCGCACGCGAGATTGCCGCGCGAGATGGGCTGTGCCCCCCCCCCACGTAGCAACAATAATGCCAAGCGGCCTAAAAATAAATTTTAAAATAGTGTGTCACATTTTCGGGGGAATCGGTACTTAGATAATACCGGGCGAGTTCAATTCCGAATTCGTCAACGTCGCTAAATATAATTGTCGGAGGTTATCATGTTGAAGAGAGTGTTTTTGGGAATTATCATAGTGTTAGGGCTTGGATCGCTGAATCGGGCAGTGGCTCAACCACCTGCTCATCAAATTTTTTATATTGACGGCGAACCTGGCCCAGAATTGGGACCATCTCAATCTCATACTACATCAGGTACTATTTATGTTCCATGCACAGGCTGCGCCGTTGACGCCACCGGACTTGGAGATAACGGGTGTGTTACGTGGGCAGCAACGGAAAACATTTCGTATGTGAACGGATTCACATACTTAACGGTGACCTTGAGTTTCAAGAATAACTCAAGCTCGGAGGTCGATTTTGTAGCGTGTGCAATGGCCGAGTTTAAACAACCCACGCAAGCTTATGACCTTGGCCTTGTCCCTCAAATTACCACCTATAAATTGCATGAATGTCCAGGACCTCCATGTGAGTATTATTGTGAAAATACCGGTGTTTCCTATGGAAATAGTGAGACACCTGCTGATGGCTACCAATCTTGGAGCTATTATGTGGGATGTAAAGAGTATCATCTTCCCGCTAACGGGGGGAGTGCCTTAGAAACTTATGAGCAAGGGTTCGCACCCGGAACAATTCTCGCATACACAGATGTTCCTGGATTGCCAAATGATCCTGTTTCAATATGGTTGTCAACGAACTCACCAAATGACAATGATGATACAATAACAAGTTGGAATTTCAATTCGTTGTATGTGGACTTTTTTCAAGATTGCGCGATAAATATGACGGGAACAGGTTCTTGCGGCGCACATAGCGAGGGAAGTTGTGATGGACTCATGGGTGGACCGAATGTTGAGCTTGAGCCGACGGATTGTACGGACCATTCCGATAATTATGACCCAGTTACCTGCAAGTCTGGGAACAGTGGACAAGTATGCTACTCGAACAATTGGGTAGCAACGTCTCGCATAAAAACTGGCGGCGGTTCACCGAATGCTTCGGCAGCTTGCGATGTCGGAAACTGGGTAACCATGTCCCACATGGACACATCCTATCCCTCCAGAATGTTTGTCACAGTTGCAAATGCGCCGGCGGGAACAAAAATCACCGGATATTGCCCATACGATACTTTATCTGGAGGAATGCCCGTTACCGATAGCACAGGGCTACCCATTGTAGGCAGCGGTTACATTTTCACGGATACCTCTTCGGGGTGCAATTCCGATACGCTTGGATTTCAGTTCCCATTTCTAATCCCAGCAATGGCGAACGGCGACATGGGGTGGGAAATTACACTGCCGGCGGGTTCCTGTTCGGATATCGGGAATGGACGGAGAATTTATTTGCATGGTGAAGTTTATGCCGCGTCGAACACCCCTGTCTATGATAGTGGTCAGTTTATGTATGGCGTGTCGATGACATTCGTTTTAGATACGACTCCACCTACCGCGACCAGCTTTACATTACATGCGGTCGATTCCACCCATCTGGCGGTAAGCTTAACCGGATCCGATGATACCACGATCGTGAATGCAGGATACGTGAAGTATTCAGTTAATGGGGGTTCGGAAGTGTCTCAATTGCTTCGAGTTCAGCACGATTCGGTCGGCCTTACAACTATATTTGTGGACACAATTATCTCGCCTTTTCCTCATGCAACTATTAATATTCGGGGATTCGTAGCGAATCAACTCGGTCTCTTAGACTCGACAGCCATCGACACCTGCAACCTTCCAGTGATTGCGCCGGCCAGCGTCAAAGATCTGTCGGCCGACGGATGTCATGTCGAGCTGATTCAAGTAGATCCCGCTGATAGGACGATCACTCTAAAATTCGAGACTACTGGCGGGCAGCTTACTTTGTCTCTGACAGACGAACTCGGGCGTGTATGGCCAATATCGCCAGCGACGAATCTCGCACCCGGCGAAGAGATAATTACTCGTACTTTCCCGGACCTGCCGCACGGTGCTTATTTTCTTCGGCTCCAAACGGGAACCTGTGACGTTTTAGAAAAGGTAATTTTATAGCCTTTTCAAATTATGATACATCGAATTCACGCCACAATGGGATTAGCCATCATGCTATTCTTTGCGAGTGTCCAGGACGGGCACTCGCAGTGGACGGTGCTGCATCCCAGCTTTCTGAATCCAGCCGTGGCTGCGGCTTGCATCTTCGTGAGCGAGGATACCGGCTTTATTTGGGGCAAGGCTGGACTTGCCATTTCGCAAGATGGCGGAAATACCTGGGCTGTCAATTCCTCGGTGCCAGACACTGGTGAACAATTATCCTTCTTAAACTTTAATGTCGGGTGGCTTTGGACTGTTGAAAGTTCCCCGGCGTATCTCTTCCGCACCACCGATCATGGAACCAATTGGGAAAAGGATTCGAACACACTCGTTTCAGGATTGCCTCCCGATCTGGGTGCCGGTGCTTACTTTAAAGATTCCGAGAATGGATGGTATGGCACGTCCGAACTTGCGATTTTTCACACGACGGACGGAGCCAAAACTTGGCAGAAGCAATACTTGGATGACCGCTTTACCTCCTCGGCTATTTCGGATATTGCCTTCTGTAGCGATAGTCTCGGAATTGCACTTGCGGGACCATATGAAATGTATGTACTCTACACAACGAATGGTGGAATGAACTGGCATAATCTTTCCAGCAACGTGGCCCCCTCCTTCATTGCTTCCACACCGACAGGTCTTGCTTACACCGACCCAGGTCATGCGTGGTTCTCCACTGCGAGCGGGGATTTATTTCGTTCGACGGACAGCGGTTTGACCTGGACCGGAGTAATTGTTCCGGGGTCTGGATACGGGATTCAAGCCATCAGTTTCGCCGATTCGAACCACGGTGTGGTTGTGAAACGCAATCAGGTTATAGGGAATGGCGTTATCGATGTAGTTGCGTATACCTCTGACGGCGGTCAAACTTGGGATACCACACGCTTTAATGATGCGATTTGGTACGCTTCTTTTCCCGACACTTCGACGGCCTTCGTGTGTAGCCATCTGAATTTGTATCGACTTTCCACGGCTGCTCTTGCGGTAGCACCAACGACACCGAATTTTTCCTCCGCATCTCTCGAAAGCGAAGCGGGGAATTTTTTCATCGATCTTCCGCAATCATCCGGCGGGCGGCTGCGAATTATGGATGAACTGGGCCGCGTGCATGCCGAGTGCACGCTTCCGCCCGGCGCGCGGTATAAATTAAGTTCCACGAATAACCCACCCCGCTTCCGGTTTGTGGAGGTGGAGTGCGATGGAAAGTTTCAAGTTTTTAAGGTGATAGAATGAGACATACCGTATCGTTTCCCGCGATTGTTGCAACCTTGCTTTTGCTTGGCAGTCTTAGTTCCTGCCAACCAAACGTGACGTCTCCCGCGATGCCGGTCACGCCGGACGAAGCGGCGTTAGGGAAATTGATTTTTTTCGATTCGACGCTTTCGAACCCAGCCGGTCAGGCCTGCGCCGGCTGCCATGATCCGGGAGCGGCCTTCAGCGACCCGAACCATGCGATCGTTTCGCCCGGAGTGATACCGGGCCGTGCGGCTGACCGCAACGCGCCTGCGATTACCTATTCGAGTTTTTGCCCCGAAAATTGTGTCTGGAGTCCGGCAGATCGTTCCTATAAGGGTGGATTTTTCGATGACGGCCGCTCGCCAACATTGGAAGACCAGGCGGCTCACCCGTTTCTCGGCGGACCCGAAATGAATGACACCAGCAAATCTCAAGTCATCGCTAAACTCCGAACGCGCCCGTATTTCTCGCAATTTGCTCAAATTTTCGGCCCGGTGGACGATACCGATGCCGTCTATCGCGAGATGACCCAAGCCATTGCGGCCTTCGAACGATCCGACGAGCTTCACCCATTCACTTCGAAATTCGATTATTACCTTTTGGGTCAGGCAACCTTGACGGATCAGGAAATGCGCGGCATGAAGCTATTTTCCGACTCCACGAAAGGAAACTGTGCTTCGTGTCATCTAATGACGCCGGACCCAGCGAGCGGGCGAATTCTCTTCACCGATTTTACATACGCAAATAATGGGGTTCCCAGAAATCTGAACGATCCCTTTTACACCGAACCACCTTCGATCAATCCGGCGGGCCTTAATTTCATCGACTCCGGTTTGGGCTCCGTATTGCACGACCGCTCGCAGATCGGCGCATTCAAAGTGCCCTCGCTTCGGAACGTAGCGATTACAGCGCCATATTTTCATAATGGATATTTCAACACCTTGCAACAGGTGGTCCATTTTTACAACATCCGCGATTCCGCCATGCACGCAGGAATTCTTCCGCCCGCGGAATGTCCCGTCAATGTGGATACTACCGATATGGGGCATCTGGGTTTATCAACGCAGAATGAAGAAGACATTGTTGCATTTCTCAACACGCTCACCGACGGGTATAAAAAATAGAATGCGCGCGTTTGAGGTATGTACCCGTATCTATACCTCAATTAATTTAGTAGCTTCGCACGCTCGCCGCATTTCGCGAATAGTCTCCGCCGGATTCGGCGTCTCGAAGACACCGGAACCCGATACGATGGCATCCACGCCGGCTTCATAAACTTGCGCGGCATTATCGAGCTTGATCCCGCCATCCGCTTCGATCGTACATTCGAATCCTTCCCGATCGATCCAGTTTCGTAATGTCCGGGCGCGGCGGAAGAGCGACGGCAGAAAGGCCTGCCCCCCGAAGCCAGGATTCACGCTCATGAGCAGCACCAAATCCACATCGGGCAAAATCTCTTCCAACATTCCGAGCGGCGTTGCGGGGTTGAGCGCCACGCCTGCTTTCACTCCCAGCGATTTGATATGCGCGACCGTCCGGTTAAGATGGACGCATGCTTCCAGATGCACCGTAACTAGGTCCGCGCCAGCATTTATGAATTGCGGAATATAGGCGTCGGGGTCGTCGATCATGAGATGCACATCGAGCAGAAGCTCCGTAATCGGCCGCAGCGCCTCGACGATGATCGGCCCAACTGTGATGTTCGGCACGAAGTGGCCGTCCATTACATCGATATGCAGCCAGTCCGCGCCGCCCGCTTCGATCTGTCGAACGCTCGCGGTGAGGTCCGCGAAATTCGCGGAAAGCAGCGATGGTGAAAGAATGACGCCCTTCCGCCGGTGATTGGAATTTGAAAAATTCACGTCGTTTTCAAAAAATGCGCAGCAAAAATAGCAGGATTGTTTTGACAACAATCCCATTACATAAAAGACTCATTGCTTTTAAAAGTCTCTTTGTTCATTTAAAAGTCTCTTTGTTCATAAGACTCTTTGCCTTAAAAGCGAACGATGCTCTTTGAATTTTCCACGCTGTCACAGCAAAACGTGCTCTTTCGAAACCCGATAGTCGCAGCCGAATAAAGTCGGAGTGGGGAGGTCAAAAACGAGAGATGCCAAGGGCCGCATCGGTTAATTATCATTTCGAACATCCATTTTAAAAAGTATGAATTGCAAATTTTCAAGTATGTCTTTCATCGAAGTGTCTCATTTCAAGACAGTTTCTAAAGGATCCATTACAATTTGAAAGATTCTGAGTTGGCTATATAAAGTTCAAAACTTATTTTTGTCGATTCCAGCCGAAAAACAGCACTTTTAAATATTCTTAAAAAATCTCCAAATGTCAGAGGTATTGACAGCCGCCGGATTATATTGTAACCATGTTAAATACACAGAGTGCTCGAAAGCGCCCAACGGAGCAACGAGCACTCGGCGGAAAGGTCAATAATCGACCGTCCGCATGCCAGATCAACCATTTGAATTGAAATTTCATGCTTAAGTCATGTCCATCGTGCTCCTACATCGGTAACGATGGAGAGTATGTCTGTCCGTTTTGCAAGACAGACCTTGCGTTAGGCCGGCCTCGCCGGTCTACCTCGGATGCAACAATTGCGAATAGCGTAGTGCGGAGCTCTGGAGGCAGAGCCCATTTGCCTCGCGGTTTATCTGCTTGCCTTCGCACCGATGAAGGCCTTGGTTTCGGGATGATCGGCCAAAAGTTCGGAGCTGCCCGAACCTGGTCGATACCCGTTGCGAAATTTTAAGTTGCGAATTTTTTAAGTTGCGAATTTTTAAGTTGCTATATTTTAAAAAGACCAAAGTTTTACCTCATTCACTCAAAACGTTAGTACAACAATGAAATCCCCTAAACTCACATGGCTCACTCGGTTTGCGACAGCCACCTTCATCAGTGCTGCAGCATCGTCGGCGATGCTTCTTGCCTCGTGCGCAGTCAGCCCGAACGGCCCTGCCGGGCCGGGCGGCTCCAACGGCAGCTTAGGCTCGCCGAACATGAGCGATTATTTTTACCGCACTTCGGCGGGCTGGACCTACGTATACCAGAACGTTGAAAATATTTACAATAGCGATGGCTCGATCTCCTCGACCATGACCGGCTCGAACGATACCGTTCGGACGATGGGGTTCGATCAGATCGCCTCGAATGGGGACTCTCTCTTCCGCTACCAGATTACCTATCGGGTTGCGACAAACTACGCGGGCCGCCCGTACATCCCCATCAATTATATCTCCGCGACCAAATCTAACAAAACGCACGGTGCCTTCGTGGATGTCGGCTATGCCGTTCCGGGAATGCAAACGATGGAGGCGGAAACCCAACCGGTTTCGACGGATACGATCCTCGCCGGCATCGGCGGCCTCATCCGCACCCGTTCCAACGACTTCACGAACAGCAGCAGCTACGTGTGGCAAACCGATACGATTTGGTATAGCGAACACAACGATTCCGCATTCATTTGGGAACATGCGGGCGGAATGCCCGGCATGCCCATCGTCATGGAGCGGTGTGTATTCATCCAGAATTTCCAGAATGGGGCAACCTGGACCTATGACGTGATCAATAATCCGAATCCGACCACAACGTGTATCGTCGCGAAACCGAATCTTATACAGACCGTTTTAGGCGGAACTTTCAACAAAACCGTCAAAATCCGGATCGCAACCAGCGAGGTCGATGATAAGGATTTCAACCGCGAGTTTAAATTCTACGGCTGCTATACCGGCCCGATCTCGCAATACGATTGGTGGTACGTTACTTCCGATGGTATTAACTTCACGATGGAAGATTTTAACCGCCAACTGATCTCCCTTACTCAGAACTAATCGGCGAGCGTTTTTTGATAAAAGAGAAAGAACAGGCCCCGGAGAACACTCCGGGGTTTTTTATGAGCCGGGAAGTTTTCTCCCGCCTCGAAGTGTCTCATTTCAAGACAGTTTCTAATGAATATATTACAATTTGAAAGATTAAGAAATGACTACGTTAGCGTTCAAAATTTATTTTTGTTGAATCCAGCCGAAAATCAGCACTTTAAGATATTTAAAAAAAAGTCTCCTGGTGTCAGAGGTTTTGACAGCCACCGGATTATATTGGAGCCATGCCAAACGCACAGAGTGCTCGAAAGCTCCGAAGGGAGCAACGGGCACTCGGCGGAATGGTCGATACTCGACCGTCCGCATGCCACATCAACCATTTGAACTGAACTTTCATGCTAAAATCATGTCCATCCTGCTCCTACATCGGTAACGATGGAGAGCACGTCTGCCCGTTTTGCAAGGCAGACCTTGCGGTAGGCCGGCCTCGCCGAACCGCGACTTCAAATGCCCCACGATTCGCTTCCCAGAGCGTTTTGCGGAGTTCTGGAGGCAGAGCCACGTTGCCGCGTGGCCTCTCGGCATGCCTTCGAACGAACGAAGGCCCAGGTTATGGTATCAATGAGGGGACGTTCGGTGCCACAGGATCATGGCCGCTGGTTGCGGGCTCATGGCCGCCTGGCAGCCACTCATCCATCCCCGTTGCGAAATTCTGACACCCGTTGCGAAATTCTAACTCATCACAAAGTTTACATCCATTAGTTAAAATCGTTAGTACAACAATGAAAACCCTTAACATCAAATGGCTTACTCGGTTTGCGTATGCCATCATTACCTGCGCGACTCTCGCATCATGCGCGGTCAGCCCTAACGGCCCTGCCGGGCCGGGCGGCTCCAACGGCAGCTTAGGCTCGCCGAACATGAGCGATTATTTTTACCACAAGGCGGCGGGATGGACCTACGTGTTCCAAAACGTTGAAAATATCTACGACAGCAATGGCAACGTTGCATCGACCCTGACCGCCGCGAACGATACCGTTCGCACGATGGGGTACGATCAGATCGCCTCGAATGGGGACTCGCTCTTCCGCTACCAGATTACCTACCGGGTTGCGGCGGCCTATGCGGGCCGTCCTCACATCCCGATCAATTACATCCCCGCGACCAGGAGTGACGATACTCACGGCGCCTTCGTGGCGGCCGGCGATAGCGTCTCCGGGATGTACACGATGGAAAAAGAGCCGCAGCCGGTTTCGACGGATACGATCCTCGCCGGCATCGGAGGCCTCATCCGCACCCGTTCCAACGACTTCACGAACAGCAGCAGCTACGTGTGGCAAACCGATACGATTTGGTATAGCGAACACAACGATTCCGCATTCATTTGGGAACATGCGGGCGGAATGGCCGGCCAGCCCATCGTCATGGAGCGCTGCGTATTCATCAAGAATTTCCAGAATGGGGCAACCTGGACCTATGACGTGATCAACAATCCGAATCCGACCACAACATGTATCGTCGCGAACCCGAATCTTGTGCAGACCCTATTAGGGGGGACGTTCGACCACACCGTCAAAATCCGCATCAAGACCAGCGAGGTCGATGATAAGGATTTCAACCGAGAATTTAAATACTACGGCTGCTATACCGGGCCGACCTCTCAATACGATTGGTGGTACATTACCACCGATGGGGTTAACTTCACGAAACAGGATTTTAGCCGCCAGCTAATCTCCGTTACTCAGAACTAATCGGCGAGCATTTTTAGCAGAAGAAAAAGAACAGACCCCGGAGAACACTCCGGGGTTTTTTATTGCCGGCTACGGGGAAATGCTGAGTGCCGAGTGCCGAGTACCGAATAGCAAAGTGGCGAATGGCCGGTGAGATGTTCTTAGCGCTTAGCACTTAGCACTTAGCACTTAGCACTCAGCACTCAGCACTCAGCACTTTAGCACTTTAGCACTTCCTTAGAGTTTCGATCCGATGGAGAAATAAAAATGCGGAGAATTTACGGCAAGGATATGAGTTGGCCGGCTGAGTGGGTTGCTGCCCGGAACTTTTACAAACCGGAAGTTTTCTCCCATTCCAAATTGCGCGAGGCCCAAGGGGGTTTTTACTCCCACCTGAGCGCCAATACCGTGTAACAACGATTCGAACTTGATCTCCGCCGGTTCCGGCCACATTGCGCCAAGATCGTAGCGGGCAGCAACGAACGTGGGAAAATAAAGCGCGTGAGGAATCGCAATTTGATAACGAAGGCTTGTCTCGATCATTTGCTTACCACGGAGTTCGTATTCGTTCAACCCATAAAACGATCCCATTCCGCCCAACGCGAACTCCTCCAAGCGCGGCAGAAAGGCGTCCCCGAAGCCAATCCGCAGCCGCGGCACGAGGGTATGGAGCGCGGAAATCGGAATGGCTTGTTCGACCTCGCCAAAAAACTTCGTGTAGTTCGTTCCCTGTCCGAACAGACTAAGTCCGGTCTCGGCATATCCCCGCACCAGCGTACCCTCATGGGGATAATCCGCATCATCGCGGGAATCGATAAGCAGCTGCGCGCGGAGCGTGCGAAGCTGATCGTCCCCGGCCGTCGCCGGCGATGCGCCGGCACTGGTACTCATCCACCGCTGGTGCTCGGCGCGCATCTCGACCGTGATCGCGCCCAGGCGCTCGACCTGCCCGCCCGCCCGTAGCCGCACGCCCAGATCCCGCTCTTCTCGAACGACATCCGTTATGCTGCTGGTAATTCGACCCTCGCTCGGGTTGGTGAGGAGCGAATAGACATTGATGTCTCGGTATCCGGAATAAATTCTCGCGTCGAGGATGCCGAAGCCGTGAAAAAGCCGCGGGGCGCTAAAATCGAGCGATGCCGAGCGCGCCAACGACCCCAGGCTGCCCAGGAGGGAATACTCCATACCGGTGCCGCTAATATTTTCATTGGCTAATTCCGCCGAGAACTCCGCGCCGAATTCGTTATCGGCCAGCGCGCCTAAGCGGAGAACGTTCGGACTTTCGGAATGGACCGTGAGGATTACCATCGGGCCTAACGACGGCGGATGCATCGTCTGCGGCGATTCACCGGAAGCGAAGGTGTCCGTTGTCTCGATGTAGCGCGTGCCGGGCCAAAGACTGTCATACGAAATTTGGAGGATGGCAAAATCGAACAGGCCCGTGCCCGTAAGATTTTGCAGCGATTGCTCCCCGGCTCGCGCGTGAAAAATATCGCCGCGGTTGAACGATAATTCCCGCAGGACGAAATCCGTGTCTGTATTTTCTCCACCATGGACGGCAATGCGGGCAATATGCCCCTCATCGAGGTACAAGTCCGCGCGGTCGATGCGCGGCCGCAGCACAACGCTATCGATGCGAACGAGGCTGTATCCCCGCGAACGATAATCCCGGAGCACCCGCTGCTCGATCGTCTTCATAGTTCCGGAACGAACGAGCGGCCATCCCAGAAGGGATCGGTCCGTGAGGATAGCCGAATCGACATATTCCCCTTTTGTACCAACGATTCGAAGCTCGCCGAGCGCGGGCAGGAGCGTATCCTGGGCGCTGGGAGCAACCGGAGGATCCTTGAGGGACGCAAGTTCGCCCTCGATCTTCGGCAGCATCGCGCGTGCGGCCTCGCGGCCCGCTTCGATCATCGCGGGAATATTTGAATAATCATTCTCATCGAGATCGGAAACATTGGGGGTGATCGTGCAGTCCGAAAGTTTAAGTTCCTTTGCATTCTGCCGCAGCATCATCAAGGTGATAACCTGATCGGCCACATCCCACGGCGTATTTAGCGCCTCGCGCGGATGCAGCCCCGCCGTGGCATTCGAAACAATAACGCGGGAAGCGCCGAATTCACGCGCCACATCAGCCGGAATGTTGGCAAGGAGGCCGCCATCCATCAGAATTTCGGAGTCGCCCGGCACGGGGCTAAACCGCAGCGGCAGCGTAGCGCTTGCCCGCAACGCCTCGGTGAGATCGCCCTTCGTAAGCAACTGCCGCGTACCATGCACGATGTCGGTTGTGACCGCGACAAACGGTACGCGGAGATCGCGCAGAAAATCGCGCGGCACGCCGGCCGGAGCGTTCAGCACCATCTCATTCAGCAGCATCGTGAGCCGCTCGCCATTGGAGATCGCCTGTGGAATGACCGGATTGAAAAATCCCGTGAACCGAAGCGAGAGCAGCGCGTGGTCCATGTCCTTCTGGTTGAGCGACCGCTCGGAACGATTCGATTCGCCCTGAAGGCCAAGCACATCTCCCCAATGGACCGACTCGGCGAAGTGCTCCAACTGTTTCGGCGTGTAACCCGCCGCATACAAGCCGCCGACGACCGCGCCGATGCTCGTGCCAGCGATCAGGCCGATCGGCACATGCGCCGAATCGAGCACCTCCAAGACGCCGATATGCGCGAAACCCTTAATCCCGCCGCCCGAAAGCACTAAGGCCACGCCCGGCGGATGGGCAAGCCGCCTGGCCTCCGGTAGGGACGTGCCGCGCACGTCCTGACCCCGCGCAAGAGATGCGTACAATAATAAAAAACCGAGAGCGAGCCGAGCGATCATGCGAATGGGAGCGGAACACCGGAAGGCGAGGACTTAACTCCCGGCTGTGGCCGCTTTGAGGAACAAGACGTTCCTAATCCTGTTTTGTTTGATTATGCAGACATTTAGCACGGAGGCGACCATTCGGCGTGAGGGAGAACTTCATCTTCAACACATTCCTTTTCACCCGGGAGAAAAAGTAAAAATAATTATCGTTCCTTCGGACGATAAGGAAAATGCCCAGGTCCGGCAAGCTGAATATGATGCCTTTATGAAAGGTTATGCTGAAGGGGACAACATTTACGATGTAAAATAAGCTGATGGAATCTTTCCATTTCGGCGAAATTGTCATACTTCCTTTTTCTTACACGGACCTTCAGTCCGGCAAACGGCGCCCGGCCCTATATTAGTCGATACCGGCGATGAGGATATTCTTGTTGCGAAGATCACAACTCAAACGTATGACTCGCGGTGCGACCTCGCTCTGGAAAATTGGATGGCCGGCGGCTTGCTTGCGCCTTCCATAGTTCGGCTGCATAAACTTCTTGCCGTGGAAAAAACACATGTCGTTCAGCGGGTTGGTTTGCTCTCGGCTTCCGATGCCGAAAGGGTGCGGAGAGTGTTTCGAAGCATGGTCTGACTTTCCGAGAGCGAGCCGAACGATCATCCGTATCCCAAGCGGAACACCGGAAGGTGAGGAACTTAACTCCCAGCATTTGAGAAAAGAATAGCGCTACCAATTGGTAACGCTATTTTCATTTCTAACGAATTTTTTTCTTTTAATTCGATTCCTAAACTTCACGCTGGAAAGGAGCAGAACCAGACCAACAAGCCCGTCAACATCAGAGGAAGAAGCACTAAAGAAACAATAAATAATCTTATTTTTCGCGCCTTAGAAAGAGAGGAGTATGGCTCTGAAAGGAGCCCATGACGGATTTCGCGATGGCTTGCAATCACGAGCACGATTGAAAAAAACATCTCTTTGCCTTGGAAGACATGGATAAGCCCTGTCAACTTCGTGACAGCAAGAAATAAGGTCATGCCCAATAGAGTCAGCATTAACAGATAAAATTCGATCCTTTTTTCCATCAGTAATCTTGGTCGACAAATAATTGCTTTATAGCTACAATGTAATAATCCTAAAGATTCATTTGAGGAGACTCTGATTAAGTTTTTTTTTCAAAGCGAGGAGAGCAAATCGCCTGAAGGGTGATTTAAGCGACGAAGCAATCACCGCTCTGAACGGGAAATTTCTTCGTCAGATTTTTCTCCCTTCGGTCGAAAGATCTTCCTCGCAAGGACGAAATCTTACTTAATCAGAGATTACTTGAAATGATGAGACCTAGTTCCAAAATGCGTACCAAGCGGATTGCCCTAGAGCGGTTCCCAAGGCAGTTGCCAATCCCTCACCCAGTGCCACCGGTGCGCCTATTCCTGTAATTGCGAATGTAACCGTAACGACAAGGTTCGAAGCAATTCCCTCTCCAAATCCATTTAAGTCAGCACCGATAATATCAGTTGCACTGGCTAGTGGATGGGCATGTGCAGAACCGGATAGTGGTTGCATTTTTTTTCTTTCAGTCATTGAGATTGCAGGATACCATGGAGATAGCGGATTTTTTTGTACTGCTGTCCAATAATAATAGCTAGCCTTCCCCACAGCAGCTGTCATCAATAGGTAATTATCCTCGCTTGAAGTTAGAGTGTCGGAATTAATATTCGTCTCGATTTGAATAACCCTTCCTATAAGTGTGGAAGAATCATAAATGTCTACCGAATCAAAAAGTTTCGCAATTTGATCAAGGTATATTTTCTCAGCTAAGGTGATACTATCGTTAGCGTATTGTATGGAATCACTTTGGAGCATCGTATGTTTAGTTCCAAAGGACTCCGTTGTATCAATGAGTGTGTTATATGTGATGTTGGTGAATGTAAAACAACTATCGCTAACAAAATTATAGAGGGTGTCTTCGGCCGTTGAAATGTATGACTGGTTGTTAAACCAGAGAGGGTTCAAACGTTCTCCAAGATAATCAAGCCCCCCATTATGTACCTCGGCAACATATTGTGTCCAGGTGTTCTGAGGATCATCGGGAACTATGCTATAATAAGCTTTCCCGTCGTTACTTTTTACGATAGGTGAAGATGGTTGAGAACATCCGCTACTAAAGAGAACTAATGTACATGCAATAGCCGCGAGCGGCGCGGCGTGTTTTAGGTTTCTAGGTTTCATTTGTTTTTGTTGGTATAGTTAATGTTTGAGTTCCGAAGGAAGTCAGTGAAGAATTCGATACAAAATTACGAATCGCCTTAAATCAGTGCAATAGCCAAAACCTAACATTATCTAACAAGATGTGACGGAACCTGACAAAACATGACGCCTCGCGATTGAGACTAAAAAACAGCCGGAATCATTAGCCGGGCTTTCGCTTTTTCATCCTCGGCTTTTTTACTTTTTCGCTTTTGAATTATGCCTTATTCTTCACTCCTGGAATTAGAAGAATGGATGACGTTTCGACGGCGGGTCACCGAGACATACCCGAACTTCTTCATTGAACTCTCCAAAGCACATTCCGATTTGACGAAGCATCAGATTAAGCTTTGCGCACTCCTCCTTTTCGAGTGCGAGGACGCTGAAATCGTAAAGCGATTGGAAATGAATTCAATTGAAGCTCTGCTAACAGCTAAATCTCGTCTGAGAAAAAAATTCAAATTGAAGGATGGCGAGAGCTTACACGCTCGTCTGCTCCTCATCGCGGCAGGGAACTATGTACCCCCCCCCAGTGGAAAACTCAGCGCCTCAATAGCACATTAATGCTGAGATTGGTTAGTGGGCCTATACCGCCAGCCCCCGCAGCATCGCTCGCGCGGGCTTATTAAGCCCTGCAAGGTCATCACTGCGCTCCCACCTCCGCCACGCGAGCCACCACATTTACATTCGCCAAGGGTAAGGCCGTAGATTCCAGTCGCGATAAATCGACAATCTTACTGGCGTCTTCAATATCGATTCCGACGACATGCCCTTGATCGTCGAAATCAAGCACGATCCCAGGAGCGACCTCTTCCGATTCCGCGCTTGGGCGATTCGAAAGATCAATGTAAAGTGAATCCGTATCCGCGTAATAATCGAATTTCATTTCTTTCTCCTCGCATATCCTCGGTCGAAGAAGGCGTTGTGAACGGTCTCGCCATCTTCGAGTGTAACGACTCTCAAGTATTTCTCATGTCCCTTCACGTAAACCCATCGACGTATACGTCCGTTCGGCTGGATTTCAACTTGGATCGGTTGCTTTAACGCGGCCTCGATCCACTCCACGTTGAGGTACGGGCGCTCCTTTAGTACCTTGTTGCGAAAGTAAGGGGTGGTCTTCACTCGTCGTAAGGCGACTGGTGCTCTCTCTCTATACCAACTCCCTTAGGTTCGCTCGCGCGGACTCGTTAAGGCCCGCGACATCCTCAATGCGTTCGCGATCGCGGATGATGCGGTACTCCGCGCCATCGACCAGCACTTCCGCCGCGCGCGGGCGAAGATTGTAGTTCGAAGCCAGCGTGTAGCCATACGCGCCGGCGCAAAGCACAGCTATTGAATCTCCGCGCTTTAAAGCGGGCATCTCGCGGGACTGTGCAAGGAAATCGCTCGTCTCGCAGATTGGCCCGACAATATCTACTTTTTGTGTCGGGGAAACCACCCCCCGGCCCCCTCCTTGAAAAGGAGGGGGAGTTAGTTCCAGCGGCGCGACCTGATGATACGCCTCATATAAGCAGGGACGAATAAGTTCGGTCATGCCGGTATCGGTGATGACGAATTTCTTCAGGCTGTTCTCTTTTGTATAAAGCACGGTTGCGAGAAGCGCGCACGCATTAGCCACAATCGCGCGGCCCGGCTCGAAAATAATTTTGAGGCCGGTCTGATCGAGAATCGGCAGCACAGCACCGACGAATTCGCTGAGCGACGGCACATATTCGCCCTCATCGCCCAGATCGTCTTTGGGTAATAGAGGATGTCGAACAACATTTCGGTAATGAATTCCCTGTCCGCCGCCAAAATTTAAATGTTCGAGCACAATCCCCGTTTTCACTCGCAGGGAATTTACGAACTTCACCGTGGAGCGCGCGGCTTTAATAAACGGATCGAGCGACGTGATCTGGGAACCAATGTGAACGTGTATGCCGACCACTTCCAGCGCCGGATGCTTCGAAGCATAAATAAACGCCTCGCGCGCATCCGACATATCGATGCCGAATTTATTCTCTTTCATCCCCGTCGAAATATAGGGATGGCTTTTCGCATCGATGTCAGGATTGACGCGAATCGAAACTTTGGCTCTTAATCCAAGTCGCTCCGCGATACCATTAATGACCGTAAGCTCTTCGAGACTCTCCACGTTAAAGGCGTGGATATTGGCTTTCAGCGCAAGCTCGATCTCCGGATCGGTCTTGCCGGTGCCATCGAACGTGATCTTCTCTGGCGGGAACCCGGCGGCGAGCGCCGCGAGAAGTTCGCCCGCGCTCACAACATCGGCGCCGGAACCTTCCTCGGCCAGAATGCGCAGCAGTTCGATATTCGAATTCGCTTTCAGCGCATAGCTGACATAATGCTCCTTGCCGGAAGATTTGAGCGTCGAGTTAAACGATTGAAAATTTTCGATGATCTGCCGCTTCGAATACACATAGAGCGGCGTCCCGTACTCACGAGCGAGTTCGGAAAGCGCGACCTCTTCGCAAAGGAGCCGCGGCTCGGCATCCGTGGAATATCGAAAGGCTTGTTGGTCTAATACGTCGGTCATAATTACATTGGTGTGGCACATGCTTTAGCTTGTGCCATGATTTGTTCAATTTTTTTGACACAAGCTAAAGCATGTGCCACACCGTCACTTAATCTCTGTAAACGGCAGATACGGATGCAAAACTTCGGGGATTCGTATCGTTCCATCCGGCTGCTGAAAGGTTTCTAAGAAAGCGACCATAAGGCGCGAAGTCGCGAGACCCGAGCCATTTAGCGTATGGACAAATTCCGGTTTTGCTTTCGCATCTCGGCGAAAACGAATGTTCGCACGGCGCGCCTGGAAATCCTCGAAGTTCGAGCAGCTCGAAGCTTCCAGCCACTTGCCTTCGACTGGCGCCCAGACTTCGAGATCGTAGGTTTTGGCGCTCGAAAAACCGGTGTCACCATTACACAATAAAATTCGGCGATATGCGATTCCCAAAAGTTCGAGCACGCGCTCGGCATCGGCAGTAAGCTTTTCGTGCTCATCGTAAGATGTTTCCGGCATGGTGAATTTTACGAGTTCCACTTTATTGAATTCGTGGACGCGAAGAAACCCGCGCGTGTCTTTTCCATACGATCCTGCTTCGCGGCGGAAACATGCGCTGAAGGCGCAATGCAGAAGGGGAAGCTGTTCGCCCGGCAGCACTTCATCCGCATAGAGATTCGTGACGGGCACTTCGGCCGTGGGGATCGCATAGAGCTGGTCCTCCGGCATGTGATAAACCTGATCGGCAAATTTTGGAAATTGTCCGGTGCCACGGAGCGACTGCGCGTTCACGAAAAACGGCGGCAGCACTTCCGTATATCCATGCGCGCGCGTGTGAAGATCGAGCATGAAATTGATAAAGGCGCGTTCAAGCTGCGCGCCGCGAGCCATATAGACCGGGAACCCCGCCGCCGTAATTTTTGCGCCGCGCTTAAAATCGAAGAGCTGATGTTTCTCCCCGAGCGCCAAATGGTCGAGACCTTCGCGCATTTCGAAGGCACTCTCATCTCCGCCTGGCGCCCATCGTTTAATTTCAACGTTCGAACTCGCATCCTCTCCGATGGGAACGGAAATATGCAGGATATTCGGCAGCGAGTCCATCAGCATCGCGAGCGTCATTTCTTTCTCGCGCAATTCGGCGTCGAGCGAGGCGATCTCATTGCCCACGGCCTTCATTGCCGCAATACGCTCGTCCGCCGGCTCTTTGGCGCGTTTTAATTTCGCGATTTCTTCCGAGACAGTATTGCGCTCTTGCTTCAGCACCTCGACCTGCTGAATGATCGCGCGGCGCTCGCGATCGAATTCCAGAATTTGATCGACGACATCCTCCGAATGCTTCGCCACGATCGCGGCGCGCACGACATCGGGATTTTCGCGAATAAGTTTTATATCGAGCATATCGAGGTCGCGTAGGCCGGCACTTCCAGCTCGGCAGGTGAGGTGTTATTCGTAAAGATACAATTCGTTTTCGCCCAAGAGTTCTTCCATGCCACGCTCCATGACGCGAAGCCCGTCATCGACATTCGAAAGCCGAATGCCGAGATCGGTCTGCGCTTTGAGCGAAACGAGGCCGTTTCGCGACGGACGGTCGGCGCGCCAGCGTCCGCTCGAACGAAGTTCCGCAACGGTGGTAGGAAGAATCATGCTGGTATTCAGCCCGAACATCTCCGCGATGCGGTGCGCGAATTCGAAGCGCGTGATCATCTCCGGCCCTCCGGCATGATAGAGTCCCAGCCGCCGCCGCTCGGTAGCGCGAACGATCGCGAGCGCGAGATCATCGACGAGCGTCGGCGCGGAAATGAGATCGGTCGCCGCCATGACCGGCTCCCCGGCTTCGAGCGATGAAATAACCGAAAGCGCATAGTTCGCATTCGCATGGTCCGCGGCGCCATAGATGGAGGATGTACGGAAGATCGTATATTCGATTCCGGCGGTTCGCAGCACATTTTCACTCGCGAGTTTTGTGCGCCCATAATAATTGATCGGATGCGGCGTGTCGAGTTCCGTATAGGGCGCGCGTGAGCCGTCGAAGACAAGATCGCTGGAGATATGGACGATACGAGCATCGATCTTTCTGGCAATTTCCGTCAGATGTTCGAGCGCCGAAACGTTCGCGCGCCACGCGGCCTCGCGCTGCGTCTCCGCATCATCTACTTTTACGAATCCGGCGCAATTGACGATCACATCCGGCTTTGCCGTTCCGATGACATCCCGAACAGCCACGCGCTGAGTTATATCCATTGGATGATATCCACGAATGCGCGGCTCCTTTTCCATTCCGGCGAAGAGCGATTTTTCTTCGCGCGCGGTAAGCACCAACTCGCAATTCGATTCCTCGACAAAAAGACGCACGACGTGCTGCCCCACGAATCCGTGGCAGCCGGTGATGAGTACGGTCTCTCTCGATGAGCGTGGAAAAATCACTGCAATATGAAACAAGCGAGGCGGCGCATGATCCATGCGCTTCGCCTCGCTTGTTCTAACTCTCGAATGTAGGGAGCGGGTTTCACTCCGCTCCATTATTTTTAGTTTTATCTCTCGATGGTAAGCCGCCCGGTACAGACTTCGCCATTCTCTCCGGTCATTCGCACGAAGTACATTCCGCTCGGAAGGCTGGTGGTCGAAAGCTCGGTCTCGTGCTCACCGATGGAAAGCATGCCCAGCGGTATCGCGCGGACTTCGCGGCCGGCCACGTCAAAGATTCGTAGTTCCGCAATATCCGATTGCGACGCCGTAACCGTAAGATCGACATAGTCTCTCGCCGGATTCGGCGAGAGTTCGAGCGACCATCCGGCCGCTGCCGCATCTGGCGATACCCCTGCTCCGGCAAAGGTTGCCGTGCCCGAAATCGGAATCGAAGTTTGCGTATTATCGCTGCCCGAAGTAATGATAAGCGCCGCGGGCCGCGGGCCGATCGAATGCGGGGCGAACGTGATATCGACCGCCGCGGAATCGCCAGCTTTGATCACAATGGGATAGCTTTCGGAACTGCTCAGTGAATAGACCGAATCCGGGGCGATTACCGGCAGCTTGATGGAACCATCCGCCGTGCCGGAATTATGCAGCTCCACGTGAATCGTCTTCGTCGTGCCGGTATCGACGCTCCCAAAGGCAATGGGCGCGGGTTGGGCGGTAAACGCCGCAGCCGGCGCGCCCGAGGGGCCATCACTAAGTGCGATTTTCACGAGCTTGGAAGAACCCGCAGTGTTCAGGATCGTGATCCATGCCGTGTTGCCGGCTCCGCGCGGATCGTATTCCATGCCACGAATATTCGCGACCTGTTCCCCGTCCGTGACCGGCACCGAGTTTACTTCCACACCTTGCACCAGATCGAGGAAGAGAACATAGCTGCCATTGAGCGACGTACCCTGGAAGTCGGTGTAGGAGAGAAGGTATTGACCCAGTTTCGAATCGTAGGCTAAACAACGTGGGCCATAAGTGGCATTCCGGGTGCTTTGTAAATCGAAGGCCGGATTGTTATTAAAATTCCAATCTTCGAGCTTGGCCCATTGAATTTGCTGGGTCATCCGGTCCACGACGTAGATCGTATCGTGCAGGACCAAAATACCCGTGCCGTAACACGTGCCGTTAGTCGTCGGGGATTGCACCGTCTTTACAACGCTCCCGGTCGTCGTTACTTCATAAATGTACGAATACCAATTGCCGTCGGCGGTCCCATTTACTT
>DASRZC010000006.1:0-12574 GCA_035686785.1 Kapaibacterium sp. (SeqCode) | reverse complement strand
ATTCCGTTTCATTCATTTTTCCGATGCCGCTTGCATACCGCGATCAAATCCTTCGGGTTCCCGGCGTGAAGAACGTCACCTACGAAAACTGGTTTGGCGGGCAGTACATCGATAAAAATCATTTCTTCGCACGCATCGCCTGCGATCCACAGACGATGTTTACCGTCTATCCTGAATATGTCCTGCCGCCAGATCAGATTGCAGCGTTCGAAAAAGAGCGCGACGCTTGCATCGTGGGGCAAAAATTGGCGGACCAATATCATTTCAAGATCGGTGACATTATTGCGATCACCGGCGATATTTTTCCCGGGAACTGGCAGTTCGTCGTGCGCGGAATTTATCATGGGAAAGATCCCTCCGTGGAAGAGAACACGATGTTCTTCCAATGGGATTATTTGAATCAGCAGTTGCTCAAGACGTCGCCGACCCGCGCGAATAATGTCGGATGGTATGTCGAGCAAATTTCCAATCCGAGCGATGCCGCGGGAGTTTCGGAACGCGTCGATGCGCTCTTCGCAAACTCGGCGGCCGAAACGAAAACGGAAACGGAAAAAGCGTTTCAGGCTGGATTTATTTCGATGTCGAGCGCCATCATCACCTCGCTGAAGGTGATTTCCTATGTCATCATCGGGATTATTTTCCTCGTACTCGCGAACACGATGATCATGACGGCCCGTGAGCGTATCCGCGAATATGCCGTGCTCAAAACATTAGGCTTCACTTCGAAGCATTTGGTGATCCTGATCTTTGGCGAATCGCTTTCGATCGCGATCCTGGGCGGCATCGTGGGAATTCTAATCACCTTTCCCGCGTGTGCGGCATTTGCGAAAGGGATGCAGGCGTTCATTCCGCGTTTTGTGATCGAGCCGAGTACGCTTATCATGGCAGGCGTGTTCGCCATCGTCGTGGGAATCGTTTCCGCGATCTTTCCGGCCAACCGCGCGGCGAGCATGAAAATTGTCGATGGGCTAAGACAAGTAGGCTGAACCTGGATTACGCGGATTGGATGGATTTTCTGGATTACCATCGATTAAGCAATAGTTTAGGGTATGTCAGGTGCTAACTACCATAGGTTTTGAGATTACATGATATCAAAAACACCGCGAACGAATGGACTAAGTATGGAAGACAGCGATCTTACCGGTATAGTTATCGGTTGCGCAATGCACGTTCATACCTACTTAGGATGTGGATTTCAAGAATTTATTTATCAAAGCGCGTTGGAGATAGAAATGGCAAAAACCTCGTTGAGATTTTTACGAGAGTATGAATTGCCGATATTTTACTATGAACACAAGATCGGTTCTCGGCGCGTAGATTTTTTGATCGAAGACAGAATTCCTATTGAGCTAAAAGCCATCGAGGCGCTGGAAAATGTCCATCTCGCCCAGGCAAAAAATTATTTGGAAGCATTTAAATTGCGCGTAGGACTTCTTATTAACTTTGGCGGTAAGAGCCTACAGGTAAAGCGCCTTATTAATTCGAAGGCGCCCATAAAGAATTAGAACATGAAGAAGTAAGACAACTTTTTAAAGACCGATAGTAATCCAGAAAATCCATCCAATCCGCGTAATCCGGGTTCTGATTTATGAAAATTCCACTCAGTTATAGTTTTCGTTCCCTTTGGACGCGCAAGCTGACGACCGCTCTCACGATCGGCGGCGTGGCGCTCGTCGCGTTCGTGTTTACCGCGGTACTCATGCTCGCCAATGGCGTGAAGGACACGATGGTCGCCACCGGCTCCGCGGACAACGCGATCGTGCTTCGCAAATCGGCCGAGAGCGAAACGCTCAGCATCATCACCTTCGATGAAGCCAGCGTGATCGGGACACAACCCGAAATTGCCGTCGCTTCGGATGGCACACCGCTCCTGTCCAAGGAAGTGCTAACCCTCATCAATCTTCGAAAACACGGCGCGAATCCCAATGACCTTTCCAACGTGACCGTTCGCGGTGTTACTCCGGATGGAATTCTGCTTCGTCCGCAGGTAAAACTTACTTCTGGACGTATGTTCAATTTTGGAGCATCGGAACTGATCGTTGGGAATGAAATCGCGGATCGGTTCGACGGAATGGAGATTGGGAACTCGATTAAATTCGCCGGGCGTGAGTGGAAGATCGTCGGGCATTTCGATGCGGGCCGCAGCGGGTTTGCGTCCGATATCTGGGGCGATGAGAACCAGATTCTCCAGGCATTCCGGCGGCAAGCCTATTCTTCCGTCGTCCTGCGGCTCAAAGATCCAAAGGATTTCAATGCGCTCAAAGCGCGATTCGATAGCGATCCGCGCCTGAATGACCTGAAAATCCTTCCCGAAAAAGAATTCTACGCCGAGCAGTCGGAACAACTGGCCGACTTTATTCGCATTCTGGGAATCGTGATCACCGTTATCTTCAGCTTTGGCGCGATGATTGGCGCGATGATTACGATGTACGCTTCGGTCGCGAACCGGACGGTGGAAATCGGCACCTTGCGCGCGCTTGGCTTCCAGCGCCGGAACGTGCTCGGCGCGTTCCTCATCGAATCGCTTTTTATCGCGTTGATCGGCGCGGGCGTTGGGCTTGTGTGCGCGACGCTCCTTTCCTTCCTCACGATTTCGACCACGGATTTCAGCTCCTTCTCCGAAATTGCATTCGGCTTTACGATGACGGGCGGCATTGTGATCGCCACGCTCCTCTTTGCAACCGTCATGGGCTTCGTCGGCGGTTTCCTTCCCAGCTTCCGCGCCGCGCGGCTGGATATTGTGAACGCGTTGAGATCGGGATGATAGGTTTTACGGGTCTTTCACGCAGCGGCAGTAACCATTGGCCGATGGCTGATTCGGATCGGTTGGATTCGAGCTGATCTGAGCACCCAATAGATACGCCCCAGTGTAATATAACCAAAGATTAGAAGGAGTTCCCAACTTAGGATCGATGTTGGAACTAAGAAACAACGTCGAGTGGTGTATCCCAGAGAACTGCGGTTTTCCCTGTGCGTAGCTAAAATCCCCTCCTGCCAATGCCGAGAAGCCGCTACTGTTGGTGGCTCCTGCGTCATCCAGCCAGCCTCCTTTATTCGTATCGGAAGAATTCAATTGTAAGGCATACGAAACCGGGCCATGTAAAGAATCTTCGTTATACGCCACCCATTCCTCCATAGCCATCCATTCCTCCTGGCTTGGAATGTGCCAGCCATAAGGGCACAGCCCCCGCACCCCGCTCGGAGTCGAGTCGCTGGACGAAGCCCCATTCATCAGAATTTTCCATGGATAGATCCGGCCATAGAGCGCGCCGTTCGCAGGGGAATTATCATAAGTAAACGAGCCGGGCGCATTAAAATTGAGGTTATCCCGCATCCATATTTGATTCCCTTCGCAGACGGTGTGATAAAGTTGACCATCGCGCGCGTCGGTGAAGCTATCGAGGCATGGCATATAGCTATAATTATCAGGGCCGTAATGGTTGAACGGCATATTCGGACTGTAACCTCCAGCCAGCAGCCGTTGGGCAGTGTATTGAAAGCCATCCGCCATCTTGTAAGCAAAGCCCGTACTATCGCCATAAACAACCAACGCCTGCGCGAGGCTATCCTCCATCCGTTTGCCAAAGGTGTTATCGAGCAACCCCGACGTTCCATCGGGATAACCATACGAATAATACGCGAGCGGCTGCAAGCTTGTAAAGGCTGTGTATATCGGGTGATGAATAGCGGCGTAGAATGGGCTTTTAGTAGTGGTGTCGTTGGCCCAGCCAGAATAGCAAAAATTTCCAACAATAATCGTGTTTGGCATAGGAGGAAGCGCGGCGATGTACTTGGAACCGATCACCAGCTGATACACTTGTCTCGATTTCTGATTGTTCAAAAAAGTCTGCCAATCAGAAACCTGCTGGAGATTCGCTTCATTGGCCATAAAGATACTTCCGTTTTGCATAGCTTCATACACGCCAGGCCCGGCTATTTCATCGAGGTTTGCTTTTACTTCCGATTCGGGATAAAGGGAATCCTGGTTATAGTAAAAAACTGATCCCACAAGCCTACTGGAATAAAAGCCAAACGGAAGCCCGTGTGTGTCGATGATCACGATCCCATAGTCTCCAAAGGCGTTGATGATCCCCACCGAGTCACCTACGCTGAGGGTCACGTTAAAGCCTTGATTCGATTTCTTAAAAATATTGACCACGGAATCTATCTCGCCAGGATTATAAAGCGCGTTTAAATCAGGGGCACCAAAAAAATTAGGCTGGGCTATAAAGGGACAATAGATCAGCACGTTCTTATTCTGGAGCGCATGTGTGGCGGGAACGATTGGTCCAAACCGAAGGGGTTTTCGCGTATGCCCACCACCTCGGGTCAGCGAACCATTAGCATCTACGAGATTGATCTGGAATATGGCATTCAAGCCAGAATTCAATTCGATATCGAGAATAATGCTGTCGATAATATCGACATGCTGAACGTTGGGCTGAGTCTGAAGCCACGCAGCCGTAAGCATCATGACCTGCTGCGGTGATTTGCCCAGATTGGCCTGCGCGAGAGCATAAAACTTCGATTGTGTCGTATTTAAAGTGCTTATCACTTCGCCCACGGAAGGCCCGGAGCTACCCGAAGGCGGTCCCGTCGGTTGCGTGGCTTTGCAGGCAGCGAAAAGAAATGCGAGCGCGGCGAGTGCGAGGAGTTTGAGTGTTTTCATACGGTAATGGATGGAGAAATTTGAATTAGAATCACGAACAACTTACAAATATACGACAAAATCATGGGGTGCCAATAAAAATCGCCAGCGTAATCCCCGTTAAGGAACTTCTGATTAAGGAATCTCTGATTAAGTCCATAATGTCATTCTGAGCGAAGTTCGTTCGACCGAAGGGAGAACGAACGCAGCGAAGAATCGCGTTGATATGACAAGCGATTCTTCACTCCGCAAATCTCCACTTCGTTCCGATTTGCTCCGTTCAGAATGACGTTGTATCACTTAATCAGAGGTTCCTTAAGTCTGAACCTGGATTCCCGCAAGCATCGTCGGCGATGCTTTTCGCGGGAATGACAGGAATGTGTCGTTTTTGCGCTTCGCGCCATGATTTCTTACCGCTGTCACTCCCGCGAATGCGGGAATCCAGACTTATACAGAGTTTCCTTAATCCACGTAATCGTGGTTCTACCCCACTCCCTGCACATCCACATCGACAATAACTTTCACATGTGGTGAAGCGAACCGCTTTTGGTATTCGTCGAGCGCGCCGGTGATGAGGCGGCGGATTTTTTCGCCATTCGGGTCCTGCTTCTTAAAATCTTTAATGATAAGATGCCAGCGGAATTCACTCCGCAGCTTCGCAATCGCGGGCGGCGCGGGACCCATGCGCTCATAAAAGGATGCACGTGGAGGGAAAAGCGTGGCGAATTGCTTTGCGCGTTCCTCGGTAGCGGCCTCGTGGAGTCCGCGAAATTCGATGAGGATCAAACGGCTGAATGGCGGATAGTGGAGCGCCTCACGATCTTTCAATTCGCTTTCGAAGAAGGTTTCGTATTGATGCGCGACGGCCATCTCGATCGCCGCATTCGTTGGCTGCAAGGTTTGAATAAGCACTTCGCCCGCAAGTTCTAAGCTTCGCCCCGCACGGCCAGAGACTTGCGTAAGTAACTGAAACGTCCGCTCGCTGGAACGAAAATCGGGAATGTTCAGGCTCGTATCCGCGCTCACGACGCCCACGAGCGTAACGCGCGGAAAGTCCAGCCCCTTCGCGACCATTTGGGTTCCCAATAATATATCCGCCTCTCCGCTTGCGAAGGTGGATAGAATTTTGTGATACGCGCCCTTGCGAGCGGTTGTATCCAAATCCATACGGACGATCTTCGCTTCGGGAAATGCTTTGGCAATGTCTTCCTCGACGCGTTGCGTGCCGGTGCCACCTAAACGCAGCGTTTCCGCGCCGCAGGTCGAGCAGGTTTTCCGTTTCGGCGTAACATAGCCGCAGTAATGGCAGCGCATCTGGTCGCGCGCGCTATGGTACGTCATCGTCACCGAACAGTTGGGACACATTTCGGCCATGCCGCAGGTGAGGCATTCGAGATAGGTCGAATATCCGCGCCGATTTTGAAAAAGAACGATTCCTTCTTTGCGCTCTAATCGGATTCGCATGGCTTCACGCAATTCCGGCGTGAGCGCGATTTTCGCCTTTGCAAAATCGCGCCGGTTTTCCGCGGTGCGAAGATCGACGATTTTCATATTTGGCAATGCCGCGCGTTTCGCGCGTTCGGTCAGGCGCAATAATTCGTATTTTCCTTCCCGCGCATTGTAATAACTTTCGATGCTCGGCGTTGCGCTGCCGAGCACGGCCACGGCATTCAACATTGCGGCGCGCACGACGGCTGCATCGCGCGCATGGTAGCGCGGCGATTTATCGAATTGCTTGTAGGTTGCCTCATGCTCTTCATCGACGATAATGAGCTTGAGATTTTTGATAGGCGCGAAGACCGCGCTCCGCGCGCCGATGGCGAGCTTCGTGCGCCCCAGCGCCAGCGAACGCCATGCCGCATAGCGCTCGCCCAACGACATGCGCGAATGGAGCACCGCGATTTCCGCATCGCTCGAAAGGCTAAGCCGCCGTTTGAAACGGTCGATAAGCTGTGGCGTGAGAGAAATTTCCGGAACGAGAATGAGCACGCCGCCACCTTCCGCGAGCACTTTTCGGGCGAGTGAAATATAGACTTCTGTCTTCCCAGAGCCGGTAATGCCGTGGAGCAAAAATGTTTTCGGTTTTCCGCGATCGAGTGCGGCGCCAATCGTACTCACGGCAATTTGCTGTTCCAGCGTAAGGATGATTTTTGAAATATCGTCATCGCCCGCAGTGTTCGGCTGCGTGGAACTATCATTTGCGCTTTTTTCTCGGCGCGAGAGGACAATATACTCTTTCTCGCGTAATGACTTAAATGTGCTTTGCGAGGCGCCCGCTTTTTTGATGAGGAGCGGCGCAGTGAGCGGATTATCCGGCTCCATCTGTGCTTGCTGCACGAGCGCGAGGAGGATATTCGCCTGGCGCGGCGCATGTTTTTCAAGATCGTTCAGGACTTCCGCCAGCGCTTCCGAGCCAATCGGAAGATTCGGCGCGAGTGCAACAAATGTCTCTTTTCGAACGGAAGCCTGCCGCGTTAGCGGTCGATCGATTCGAATAAGGCCAGTCTCTTCAAGTGCGTGAAGCGTGGCGTAAAGGTTTTTCGAATAGGTAACTTTCGCAAGCCGGTCGATGGAAATTCCATCCGCATGTTTTGAAATCTCGCCCAAGGTTTCTTTGCGCCGCGCTGTTAGATCCCTCGTGTCCTTTCCATCCTTTGCGGTCTCTGTAAGGAAAACTCGCGCCTTCGTTTCCGGCTTCAACCCCTCCGGCAGCGCGGCTGCAAGCACTTCTCCCCACGAGGTGAGATAGTACATCGCCAGCCATTTCGTCCAGCGCAAAAAATCTTCGTCGAAGACTGGCGCGGGATCGAGCACATCGGTGATGGGCCGGACTTTCGTCTTGATGGAAGGCGCTTCGCGCGAAATGCCAACGAGGACGCCCGTCTTTTCCCGCTTGCCCAGCGGGACGAGCACGCGCGAGCCAACCAACGCGCGCTCCGCAAGTTCTTCGGGGATGGAATAGGTCAGCCCCTCTGCACCGCCCGAATGGAACTTAAAAGGAAGCGAAAGGGCGACGACGCCGAAGCGATGAGCAGTGGGATCAGGGCTTGCCGCCAGTTTTTTCACCACCATCTTGTTTCGCGACGTGCTCGATGATGAGTTGCTTCATCTTCTCTTCGACCTGCTGGTGCGCGGTGCCGCGGACGATAAGTTCCAATTGCGGGCAAAACGCGGAATAAATCTGCTCGCCCTGGCGGCGAACCAAAATTTCGTATTCTTTCCCTTCGATTAGCATCGTATAAATTTCTCCGTTGTGAGCATTATCCGAACGCTCCCTGCATCGCAGGCACTTCTCCTTGTTGAGCAAGGTGGCTTTCCATCGGCGTGAGTTCGGCAGCGAGGCGGATGCCTTCGAGCACGAGGTCCGCGTCGAAATGCGTAACGATATTTGTTCTTCCATCAAAGAGCCGCGCCAGGCCGCCGGTTGCGACCACGATCGGCTCCTGGTTCGGAAACGCGAAGCTTCCTAATCGTTTCACGAGTCCTTCGAGCTGCGAAAGGCCGCCGTATAAAATTCCCGATTGAATGCTTTCCACCGTTGTCCGGCCAAGGATACTGGCCGGGAACGAAAGCTCGATCTCCGGAAGCTGCGCGGCCCGTTGCGCGAGCGCTTCCGCCCCGAGCACGAGGCCGGGCGCGATCGCGCCGCCTAAAAAAACACCTTCGGCGGTAATGCAATCATACGTCGTCGCTGTGCCGAGATCGGCGACGATACACGGACGCTTTTCGCGTTCACCCCACGTTTTATAAGCCGCGAGAGCGCCGAGCAACCGATCAGTTCCCAATTCGTCCGAATGCGGATAAATGCTTTGAATTGGCACGCTCGTGCTGGTGATAACGAGCACCGTGGCGGTTGCAAAGATTTCGTGCAGGACGACGATCAGTTCATCCGAAGCCCACGGAACGACGCTGGCAATCGCAATCACCTCCGGCGGCGTAACGCCCGTAAGCGGCGCGTCGAGCGTTTCGCGCGTGAGTGCGCGGTGCGTGAGCGTGCGCGTTGGAATATCGAAACGCTTCGCCAGCCGGCCTTCATTATCGAAGAGGCCGAGCGTTGTCGAAGTGTTTCCGATATCGACTGCGAGGAGTCCCATGAAAGCCCGTAACGCTTATTGCACGCGAACCATTCTGTTTATTGCATGGGATGAACGAGATTTCCGTGATGAAGGATTACCGTCCCCCCATCTCTCTGGCGAAGCCGAAGCGCGCCAGAGGCTTCCAGCTTTTCGAAGTGGAGATCGGAAACCCTTTCTTCGTTATCGTTCGTGAATTCAAGTGAAGGTAATTCTGACATCCATGCCAGCTCCCGGTTAAGCTGGAAAAGAATGCTCGGGAGTGATATATCGTCCAACTCCGCGCCCACTGCGTCCAAAATCCGATTACGAATCTCGTCAACGCTCGTCCCTATTCCGCATTGATGAAGCGACGTTGCAATATTAGAAAGCTCTGGCGGGAATGATTTCTGACCTACATTCAACCCAATCCCGATGATCGCCGATCGCATGACCATCCCATTCCATTGCGCTTCGACTAAGAGACCACACACTTTTTTTCCGTGAATCAGAATATCGTTCGGCCATTTCAAGCGAATGTCCGAGAAACTGATTTCAGTGGTCATTCCGCGAATCGCCTGAAGCACGGCGAGCGCCGCGCGATAGTGAAGCAGATGCGCCGGCTCGGGTATCTCCGTAAGGACAATGCTCATGAGGAGCGAATCACCCGGCGAATCATTCCAGATACGTCCAGCGCCTCGCCCGCGGCCGGAAGTCTGGTGCCGCGCTTGAATCACATCGCCATGCTTCGCTTCGCCGCGCGCGAGCATCTCGCTTGCCAGCGTGTTCGTCGAGGCGAGTTCATCGAATTCAATAATATTCCACATGGGGGAGTGCGAAGTGGCGAGAACAAACTTATTTCCAATTTCGTGAAGCGGATTTTGTGCTTCCCCTGTTAATGATTTGAGAAACATGTCAGCACTTAGCACTTAGCACTCAGCACTTCCTTGGTAGTTTACAAATTTGGCGGCGCCCTGGCGCGCACGAAGCGAGGCTTGGAAGCGCTCGTCCGGATTGTTCGCGAAGCCGCGAAGCGCGAGGCCATGCGCGCACGGCGGAATAAAAAAACGGGCGCCGTGCATGGTGTCGTGCTCGTTACGAGTGCCATCGGTCACACGACGCGCCACCTCGCGCGAGCCGCCGAGCTTGCCGAAGAAGGCCGCCTGCGCGAGGCGGAAGATCTACTCGACCGAATCATCGCCCAACACCAGCAGTTAGCCACGTCGCTCCAGATAGAGGATGAAGCCGATCTTTTCGACCGGTTCGATTCCATTTCCGGCGAGATTGCGGCATGGCTCGAAGGCGTGGCGATCGTTCGGGAACTCTCGCCGCGCACACGCGATGCCATCCTTGCAAGCGGCGAGCGCCTGGCATCCGCGCTCATCCATTCATTGCTGCGCGACCGTGAGTTGGAGGTCCACGCGGTGCAGGCAACCAGTATCATCGTTACGGACGAACATTTCGGTCATGCCGCTCCGATTGTCGAAGAGATGGCGCAGCGTGCCGAGAAATATATTCTTCCGCAACTGCGCCGCTCGCGCATCGTGCTCATCGAAGGTTTCGCCGGCGCGACCCGCGATGGCATCACCACGACGATGGGCAGCGAAAGTTCCGATCTCACCGCGACGCTGCTGGCCAGTGTTCTCGGCGCGGAAGAAGTGGTGATCTGGAAAGTCCTGCCCGGGTTGTACACCGCTGACCCGGAATTAGTCAAAACGCCCAAGCTCATTCGTTCCCTCAGTTTCGACGAAGCGGAAGAACTGGGCCGGCGCGGCGCGCGCATTTTGTTCCCAACATTCGCTCACCCGCTCAGAAATGGCGAGACGCTGCTCCGCATCACGACGCCGTTCGGACATGCCGCGCGGCACACACTCCTGCAGAGCGAAGTTATAACTCACGCGCGTCGAACGATGCCGCTCGCGCTTGCGATCGAGCAACGGCTCATACCGCTTTCGATTGCAAAAAATAGGACAGCAACGCCGCAACGCTCGTCGCGGACCTCCGCGCCATTCGAAACGGTACTTGCAGGCGCCGCTTTTTCCTGGTCGTCGGCGAAAGAAATTCATATTCTCATCCGAAAAGAAGAATGGCGAACGATGGTGCGCGAGCTTGCAAAATTGGAACTAACGTTTACCGAGGGATCGCCGCTTACGGCCGTTTCGCTCATTATTCGCAGAGTAGAAAATGGCATGGACGCCGCGCTCCTTGCCGCGATGGCCCGCAGCCTGCGCGGCGTTTCAGTCCGCGCGATTCTGCCGTTCGAACGAAGCCTCATCGCGCTCGTGGACGATGCCGAAGGCCTCGCGGCGCTCCGAAAATTGCACCACGATCTTTTTGTGTAACGCGAATGTAGCGCAAACTTTAGTTTGCGACCCCGCCTCCGTTAGTACACCACCGCAATTTTCCGCACCTCCCGCACCCCGCCCGCCTGCACGATAGCGAAATACACGCCCGCCGGAAGCGGGGAGAGATCGAGATCGAGCGTGCCCGAGCCGCGCTTCGAATAAATCGGATTCCCAAGAAGATTGAAAATCCGCGCATCGAGATTTCCCTCGCCCTCCACAAAGAGCGCGTCGCCGCTTTGACGAATGGAAATGGAGGATGCTTTGGGCTGCATGACAGAGGCATTAACTTGAGAATAGTCGAACGTCAGGTCGGAGCAGTAGAAATTCGTTCCTGCCGCTGGTGCTATTCCCGAGTCCAAGACTGCAGTGGTAATGAGACTCGGATCTCCTGACTTTATCGATGCACCACGTCGAATATAGAAAAGATTAGCACGGGAAAGATTGCCATCTAATCTGACGCTGGCGCCAGACTCCACAAAAATTATTTGCTCACTCTCGTCAAAGGGATCTTGTGCCGGATCATAATATCCTCCGGGCTTAACCCAGACGAAAGGAAAAGTCCCGGATTCGGAACCGGTCACAATGTGAACATTTCGAGGAATGGTTGGATGGCAGCTCAAAGCATTCAAATAAAACACGGCAGCGGCCGAGCATCCGCCGGGAGAAGTGACAACCAATTTCCCACTCTTCACACCTTCACGAGAATAAACTATCCCCGGTCGCGCTGCCTGGGAACTTAGAGCTGATGCATCGCTGTCATTGAAACTCCAGGAAAATTGGGTTCCTGCAGGTTCGTTGTCCGATAGTGTCACAGTATCGCCAACGAAAACCCATTCCGGATTGGCTTGAGGTGAAGGACTGGGTATTGCGAAAACGTGGATTTCAGTGGTACTGCTGTCTGAGGTAATGTAGGGATCACTTGATGCTACTTTTACCCGGAAATGGGAGCCCGTTCCGGGCAGGGAGATACTCATCGAACCATTCATCGATGTGTCATTTCCCAAGCTCGTGAATGAGGCGAAAGATCCATTCCCATTCGACAGCTCAACAAAGAAATGATTATCTTCCGCGAATGTCCCGCTCGTCTGATACGGCACGATGAGGGTATCCCCCACGCAATACGCGAGCTTCGTAATCGGGCCGAGCGTAATCGTTTGCGCTTGAACCGAAGTGGCGGCCATCAGCAGACAGAAGAAGAGCAGGGCTTTTTTCATGGTACGAATAACCTCCCGAAAGTGAATTTGTTACACCTAATGCGCTACCGCATCCTACAAATATAACACCTGGCCGCCCGCGCCGGCGCGGATACTGGTATGATGACCCTAACCGGTTTCACACCGGCGGGACGGCCCGCCAAAGAACGCCCTCGCGATGGACACTCCCGGCGGTGTAACTAATCGCCGGTTCGGGTGTTTGTTACACATTAGTCTTCATCTTTTTTTGGAGGGTCATGCTATGAAGCCGATTTTCTCACTTTTGATCGTGGCCGTTCTCTCGACCTCCGCGCTCGCCCAGCAGCCACGATGGGT
>DASRZC010000005.1:0-55032 GCA_035686785.1 Kapaibacterium sp. (SeqCode) | reverse complement strand
TGCTCGACTTGCGATAGCGGAATCGTGTCGCGCGCTCCAAGCATATCCACTCCCTCGATATACGCATGTTCGGCATCATACCAGCCACGATCGGAATTAAAGACGATGAGCTGGTCGCCCTTTAGTTCCACCTGCTCGATGTTGGGACTGGAAGAGGGCCGCAATTCCTCGCGTGGAACCAAAGCGGTGGACGTGGAGGAACACGAAGCAAACAGAACTAAAAGAAGCAGCAAGAAAAAACTCCAAGCTGGACTAAATTTCGTTCGATGCAAAACATTGTTTTGGAAGGGCGCGGGTTCAGCAACCGAAGGGAGGTTTCTACACGTACGACTTATAGCTCGGTTCATACATCTGCGACTTGACCCAGCCGAGAACGTCCGGCGGTTCCTCAACGGTTGCAAGCCCATCGCGGAACGCCACCTTTGCAACCGCTGCCGCGATGACGGCGGAGACTTCGCGCACGCGGTCCAGGCCGGGAAACACGCGGCCTTTCGATAGGTCGGCGGAGCTTACCGTTCCGGCAAGTGCTTTTGCAGCTTCGTAAAACATTTCCTGCGTTACGCGGGTGGAGCGGGAGGCAATAATTCCCAGGCCAATTCCCGGAAAGACATACGCATTATTTGCCTGCCCGGGCGTGATGGTTCTCTCGCGCATTCGCACATCGGGGAAGGGACTGCCGCTCGCGAATATCGCGCGGCCTTCGGTGAAGTGGTACGCTTCTTCCGCCGTGCATTCCGATTGCTGCGTTGGATTGGAGAGCGCGAAAATAATCGGGCGCTCGTTTTCCTGAGCCGTCGTCGAGAGCACCGCTTGCGTGAAGGCGCTCGATTTTCCTGATGCGCCGATAAGCGCCGTTGGCCGCAGCGACTGGACCGCGGAGAAAAGATCGGGCAGCGGTTCGTGCTCGTGCGCGTAGGGGCGCTTGTGCTCCACCAAATCATTTCTGCCCGCGACAACCAATCCTTTTGAATCCATAAGCCAGCAATGGTGGCGGGCTTCCTCTTCGGTAAGACCTTCCTTCATCATCGCAAAAACGATAAGGTCGGCAATGCCCGTCGCGGCTTCACCGGCGCCAAAAAGGAGAATCGTCTGGTCGGTGAGCTTCTTATGCGTGACCCGAATGGCCGAGAGCAACCCAGCCAGCGAAACTGCAGCCGTGCCCTGAATATCATCATTGAAAAGACAGACCTGGTCTCGATACTTCTTGAGCAAACGAAACGCATTCGCGTTTCCAAAATCTTCGAGTTGGATGAGAACGTTCGGGAAGCGGTCGTTCGCGGCGCGAATGAATTCCTCGATGAAACCGTCGTAGGCTTCGCCGCGAATCCGCTCGTGTGGAAGGCCGAGATAAACCGGGCTTGCCAATAGTTCCTCGTTATCGGTTCCAACATCGAGCGTCACCGGCAGGCATTGCGATGGATTGACTCCGGCACATGCCGTATAGAGTGATAATTTCCCGACCGGAATTCCCATGCCGTGCGCGCCCAGATCGCCCAGGCCGAGCACCCGCTCGCCATCGGTGACGACGATGACGCGCACATCGTCATTCGGCCAGTTGGCGAGCACTTCGCGAATATGATGGCGGTCGCTATCGGAGACATACATGCCGCGCGCGCGGCGGAAAATATGGCCGTATTCCTGGCACGCCTGCCCGATGGTTGGCGTGTAAATAACCGGCATGAGTTCCGCCAAATGCTCGATCAGGACGTGATAGAAGAGCGTCTCGTTGCGATCCTGCAGGGCAATGAGGCTGTTGTAGCGGTCGAGATCGGTCTTTTTCGCGCGGACCGTGGCGATGACGCGCGCGGCCTGGTCTTCGAGCGAAGTAATCCGAGGTGGCAACAGCCCGCGAAGGCCAAGCGCCAGCCGCTCTGCTTCGGAGAACGCCCGGCCCTTATTCAGCGATGGGTCATGCAGGAGGTCGAGGCTCTTGGGCAGCGGGTGCCGGCGATCGCGCGCGAGCACGCTGCTTTCAAGAACGGCATGTCCATTGCGAGCGGACTTATCGGAGAACATAATTAGATCATCTGTAACGCAATAAAAGCTGACAAAACTCCGCCACCTCCATGATGATGAAGGTTTGGGAGGCGGTTCAAAGCGAACTTAGTGGCTCGGCTTCGGCTGATGTCTTGGCTGTCCCATAAGGGTATAACCAAAAAGCGGCGCAAAAACGCAGAAATTAAAGATTCCCGCAAGCAGCGGCACGAAGCCGATGATCCCGACGATTACGCTGGCGCCGCCCCAGAAACCCCACCAGATGAGGAATAGCCCGAGGATGATTCTAAGGCCGCGGCCCACGCCACTTCTCATAAAACTAATGAATGGATTCATAAAATACTCCTTCTTTACCATGGAGAGCGTAAAGGGCGTGCCATAATCTGGGATTTGCCAATTTTTGAGTAATTCCGGCAATTCGTAGAGTCTATCTTTGAACAAGCGTAAAGATGGCCCGAAGGCTGTGTAAGAAAATTTTCCGGTCGAGGAAAAAACGAAGCACTTAGCAACTCTTGAAAATCGCTAATGCTGAACCCTACCATTTATCCTCAATCGCTTTCACCAAGGAATTTTCCAAGCGTCTTTTCCAACTCTTCGCCTCGAAGCGAATCATTTTTTGCCAATATCGTCCCGTCGGGTCCGACGAGGATGGGGTTGGGAATGAACGCGATCTCGAATTCCTTCGCGATACTTCCGTCAAAAACGCCGGGGGTGAACGCATTGAGCCATGGCATCGGCCATTTTTTTCGGAATGTTGGGATTTGGCTTTCCATCCCGTCCATCGAGAGCGAAAGAATTTCAAAACCTTTCTTTCCCTTGAAGCGAGCATAAGCTTTGTGCAAGGATGGCATTTCGCCCACGCAGGGGCCGCACCAGGTTGCCCAAAAGTCGATCATGTAATATTTCCCAAGCATCGAGGTATCGCTCACATGAGCGCCATCCAGAAGCGTTACGCTAAATGGCGGAACATGCTTTCCGACTTTTGTGGGAGATTCGGGATCATATTCATCGAGAAGGTATTTGATTTGGCTGACATCACCATACTCCTGCTTTAAGCGGCCATAAAGTGCATTCCCTCTGGCATCATCCTTTCGTTGAAACGCATCCTCCATTTCATCTCCAACCGCATACGCGCGGACAATGTTTTCGGGATTGTTTTCCAAACCGTGCAGATACATTGCGGACTGCGTGGAATCTGCGAGCCCCATCATCAATGAAGCGTACATTGGCTCCATCGCCCAAAAAGGGGATGAAGATGGCACCGTACGGAGGATCAGGTTCGCAACATTTGCTCCGAAGGCCGTGTCTTCACCGCTATATTCTCCGGCGAGCGCTACTGCCTCAAATTGAGCGAGTTCGCTATCGCCCGATGCCTTCGCCTGGTCGATGTTGCTTTTCATGTAGTCGATGAGTTCCTGATATTTGGAGGCAGACATCGTGGCCGGGCCGCCCCCGCCGGGGAAGGCGCGGGCAGCTGAGTACATGGCGTCCGCCTTTGCGCTCACAGCAATCGCCTTTTGGAGGAATGGATCGTTTTCTACATCAACTTTTGGCAGCGCATCATTTTGCGTATAATTCCACTTCGAGGGATCGAACGTGATGGTAACCATTTTTCCAGGTGTTGCGCGAAGCACGGAGCGGTAATCGCCGCCGCCATCGTAAGCGAAATAATCGGCCTGCGTTCCATTCACACTGTGGGAATTGGCCGCAACGCCCAGCAGTTGGTAGGCGAGTGTATCGCCCGATGCCTTTCGGGTATAGCTATAGATCGTTTTGCCGTGCAGGGTCGTGGGCGTCATGGTGTCCGCGGTGGCAAAATCGAATTCATTCCAATCGCCGACGATGAAGACTTTGCCAATCGTTTTGGGAAGCGAATTGGGTTTTAGCTGCACACGAAAATCAATATTCTTATCGCCGCTTCGGACCACGAGCGGAAAACTCGCTTCTTCCTGGTTTACCGCGCTGACCCGCATTTCGTAAATTCCCGGCGAAAGATGGAGTTGGAAAGTTCCTTTAGCCGTGCAGGGATAAGAGAGACTTTTATGCATATTCCCATAGAATTGGCCAAGGTGGACTCCGGCCTGGATGGGAGCGCGCCCGTTGCCATCCGTAACGATTCCGCGGATTACCGTCTGGGCGGTCGCAGAGACGGAGAAAATACAAAAGAATGCGACTAAGACCTTTTTCATACTTGTTATAGGAAAAGTGAAGGCACAAATTTACAACAAAATCGTCCTCGCCTCGCAAAAAGCAGCGGAATGGTTTGCCCAAAAAACAACCCCGGCAAATCGCCGGGGTTATTGAATTCAATTGTCGAAATTAGTTACTTCATCTCGACTTTCGCGCCGGCGTCCTCGAGTTTCTTCTTCAGGGCTTCGGCGTCGGCCTTGGAGAGCGCTTCCTTCACGGTCTTCGGCGCGCCATCGACCAAGTCCTTCGCCTCTTTCAGGCCCAGACCCGTCGCTTCGCGAACGGCCTTGATGACGTTGATCTTCTGCGCGCCAGCATCGGAGAGGATGACGTCGAATTCCGTCTTCTCCTCGACTGCCGCGGCCGGAGCCGCGCCGCCGGCGGCGGGCATCATCCCCATCATCATCGGGGCGGAAGCCGTCACGCCAAATTTCTCTTCGAGCGCCTTCTTGAGATCGGCGGCTTCGCCGAGCGTCAAGGCGCTGATCTGATCTACGATTGCATTAATATCTGCCATGGTTGTTTACGGTTTTAATTGGTTAAAAGTTGTTGCTGAACTGTGTAGCCGTGACCTTTAGGTCACGGTGTATTTCGGAGTGCCGCGCTTCGCCACCGTGACCTAAAGGTCACGGCTACAAATTACGCCGCGGCTTCCGCCTTTTTCTTCTCGATCGCATCGACAAGATAGACAATATCGCGTTGCAGCGCGCCTAAGACATTCACGATGCCCTGCATGGGCGCCGCGAGGCTTCCGACGATGCTTGCCATTACGTCCTTCTTTGTCGGCAGTGCCGCGACTTTCTTCAGATCTTTACCGGGGTAGATCGTACCCTCGAGGTAAGCTATCTTGAGCGATGGCATATCCTCGGCGCCGGGAACGGCGCGGTTCTTATCGATAAAGTCTCTGAGCACTCGCGCCGGAGCGACCGGATCCTCGAACCCGAACGCAACGCCCGTCTGGTTGACGAGCGCCTTTCGGAGATCTTCGGTCAGGCGTCCCGATTCATCGAGTGCGCGGCGGATGAGCGTGTTCTTCGCGACCTTAAAGGTCAGACCGGCATTTCGAAGCTCCCGACGCAGGCGCGTGGTTTGCTCGACGGTCATCCCCTCGAAATCGGTGAAGTACATGCCCGACGACCGGTCGATGACTTCCTTCAGTTCCGCAACGACTTGCGCTTTTTCTTCGCGTGTCATTGGTTATGTAGCGCAAACTTTAGTTTGCGATTATGGTTTAAATATTGGCAGTATGTTATTGCCATCAATGGAGTTAGAAGCTCTCCAATTCTGACCGTTTTGCGAGGCAAAGAAAGCCCGTAATAACTTCCCTTGTGCTCTCCGCTGGACAAAACATTGGGAAATTCCCAATACCCGCCCCTGCCAAACAGCGCGGCGTAAACTGGAAATTATGGGAGATAGTTCGGAAGGTAGCGCAAGCATGTAACCGTTTTCTCTCCTCGATTTTCAAAGTTCGTGCGAACGCATTTGTTTTTCATAAACCGTAAGAATTCTTTATAGTTTTCTTCCTCGGCGGGATACGTTTAATTTTCATTTTGGGCATTCCTCTGGAAAGAAACTCTTTGGTTTTCTCAAAAACAAATAGAGCCTGCCCTGAGCTTGTCGAATGGGTGCTCATCATAGTCCCTTCTAACATACGCAATAAAAATGGCAATGTCAAGCGATTCCAAAAGATTTATTGAAATATTTTCTTAGTCCCCCCTCCCGCACCAGCGGGAGGGGCCGGGGGAGGGTGTGTCGTTTTATTCAAATGTTTTAGTTCACCGCGACACCCTCCCCTAACCCCTCCCGCTGGTGCGGGAGGGGAATAATTCAAATCCTTTCAGGACTATGGGAACCTAAAACGAACGCTAACCCAGCATTCCGCTTCGCCGCAAGCGGCTACGCTCCATGCTGGGCTGCGAGTATTCCGTCGCTCCGCGACTAAAACGGCAACGAGTGTACCTCCGAACCTTCAGGTTCGGAGGATTATCACACCGAGCCTGAAGGCTCGGTGCTACACGCGGCTTGCGGGGAGCGGGGAGCGGCGTGCGCGGTTTTTTTAAGTGCCAGTAGCCCGGCGGGACGGCACAATCCGCGCGACCGTCTGAACTGGGATGCGTGGAATGCATGGGATAATTGGAATAAATTCCCATCCCATAAATTCCATGCATCCCCAAAATCCCAGTTCAGACAATGTGCCAGAGGCCCGGCGGGACGCCACAATCCGCTTGGGCGGGAAGCATTACGACTACGCATCGGGGTTACTAAGGCTCATCATCATGCAAATATTTCTGAATGTAGATCGGCAAATAGTAATCTCGCCATTCACAATTTAATCCTTCGGCTACTAACGCGTCTTTCAAATCACTATCGGTCGTGATCAATACCTCAGCTTCGACTAAGAAATAAGATTGTACAAGATAATGGTCATCGTCTTTTACCGTGGCTTCAAACTGTTTGGGTAGATCGGGAAGCTGAGATTGTTCAACTTGCAGAAGATTGTCAGAGTTGAAAAAAAATTGGCTCATGAAAAAGCTCATCAGTTCTTTTGCTTCACGGTCGGGGCGATTGCAAAGATCTAATGCTTTCTTCAGAAATTTACTTCCTTTGACTGCAACAATAACATCGGAATTCTGAGAAATCGCTCGAAGGAATTGGAAGGCCTCTTTCCCTTTTTCCGTTCCCTTATGGCGTGATAAGTCTTCCCATAGCCATTCGTCAACGATCAGGTATGCCATTCGTTTTTCAGGATATTCCGAAAAGCGACTTTAGGTCTTGCATTTGTGATTCGACGAACGCGGTTAAACCACCTTCGATTTGACCGTCATCGTTGACCTTTTGTGGCTGAAATGTGGTGGCACTGCCGCTCTTCTCACTGAGGTAACACCGGATGTGGCTACTCGGGAGAATCCCTTCGCTAACGGCGACGAGTAGTGAGGCAACGAAATCGGCCGAGTGTGTTGCTAACATGACTTGTTTTTCCTGATCTTTCTCCTCTACCAACACCGAAAGATTGTGTGCAAAGTTTCTGACGATTGATGGATGAAGATGCGATTCGGGTTCCTCGATCAATTCAGTTCGAACTTCCGTGCGCAATATCTTCGCCCAAAGGTACATTACTTGATTAATGCCGTATCCATCATTTACAACATCAACAGGAATTCCTGAATTGATATCTGTCGTTTGAAACTTAAACTGTTGGGTTCCAGGAACGTTCTGGGCGCGAAAATCTCGATCGCAAATCTTTCGAGCGTAGTGTGAAATTCTGGCGGCGAGATATTGATTATTGATTATAATGGATGCAACCTCGTCTTCCGAGGTAGGCAATGTGGAAAGCGTCGTTGTAGTGTATTGAGGTTTAAAAAACCCCCTTCTGTGCGGTGCGATATCAAGCGAGTTCAACAACTCCGATGTTTGGTTTAATCGAGCGGCAAGACTCTGTGCTTTTTGCTGAGAAATATCGGACGCTTGCTTCGGGATCACTGTAGATGCGAGACCTGTCCAATTGACTGTATATTCTTCCTCGCCCTCGGAGAATTCGAACGCAAAAGTTTGATTCAAAGGGTAGGGAAGGGGCACTTCACCTTTCATGCGAAAATCTCCAAGACCAGCTGTTATCACGGCGGAATCTTTCGAGAAGCTGACTCCGTAAAATAATTTTTCTCCTTTGATCTCGCCTGAAAGTGAAATCTCAATACTCTTACTTATGGAATGATCGAAGATGCAGGCTTCGAATCCACCCAGATCCATAAATCCAAGGTTAAAAAATGCGTTAACAGATTGGCCCGGGTTCGTCACGAAGTTCCTGAGCACCAGAGGGGCATACAGAAGACTCGACTTGCCCGATGCCGTCGGCCCATAAAAAACCGTGATAGGCGCAAGCTCAAGATCCGCCGATCTTATCGACCGAAAATTCTTAACCGATATTTTATTTAACATTGTTTTAATAGTATCTTGGGCCGCTGTAACACGTTTCGGTGCAAATATGTCTCACCCCTCGGTACTAAGCATGTTTTATAATAATTTCCCCTGTTCTCCGCTCACATCCTCCACAGCCGCACGCTTGAACGTAGAGCGGCCTAAAGATAAATCCGGGAACCGCGGCCGTTCGCGGCCATCCATCAATCCCTCGATGGTGAGGATTTGCAGCTTCGGGTATTCGGTGCCCCACGCGTCCGCGTTGTAGAAGCCGGCGGCAGTGGCTTCCTCGCGCATCGGGCGCGCATCATTGCTGATGCTTGGTTCGGCGAGCGTTACAAAAAATCCCATTGCGGCTTGTTCGCGGTCAAAGCATGAGCGATCCTGCATCGTTCCTTTGAGATAGTTCAGGGTTTTAACATCTATCGAAGTATCGAAAGTTTTCTTGAATTAAACATGGCATCCCCATCTACGTCCATTGCTTCCATTTGACAAAGATAGATTCCATTCGGAATTCCTCGAAGATCGAGCGTCATGTTTCCCGAACCTTCGGTAAGTGTTCCAGAATATTTCGTGAGGACTGTTTTTCCCAACGGATCGATTAATCGCACCGTCACATTCGTAGCCGCCGGTAGACTAAATCGTATCTCTGCTTGCGTTTGAGCCGGATTCGGATATATCTCGCTTATTATGAAGTCCGGCTCGCTCGATGGTTGCGACACGTCCGAAGACGAGCATGGCAATATGCCGCCATGGCCCACGAAAAATGCGAATGCAGCCACGAGCACCCGCGTCGTGCCGCTCGTAGTATCGCCTTCTCCCCCGGGAGAAGTCTGAATAGCATCGGCCCAATCGAAGGCATAAAAAACGGTGTTGATGGAATTGTTATTATACGAAACGCCGGCGCCGCTATCCCTCGGCGTCGCTGGATGCTTATGATACGAATAGGCCGTCTCGTTCACTTCTGGCCCCACCTGCGCGGTATGCAGCGCCGGTCGCACGACATTGGGCGAGGCGGAGTTGATGGAATCGGGAAATTTCCAATAAGCCGGTTGGTCGCCGAGGATCAATCCATGATACCCGCCGATCGCCGGAGTGTTCGCGACAAATCTCACATGCAGCCAATGCTGCAAAAACGTGGTGTCGATGTCGGGGCCGTTCGGCATGAGCGAGCCATGCTGGTAAGCGATATTCTGCCCTGCCATGACAAGCTTCTTCTGGCAATATGGGATACCGGCTTTCAGGAATTGCTCGACCTCGCCGATTTCTTTCGCGCTGAGTCCAGCTTGCCCGGTTGCTTCGCCCGCCACGACCGGCACAGTAGGATCGCCCGAAGACCAAATCAGGATTTGCCAGGGCGTATAGTCCATGGTATCGTTCTGATTGCGGTCCACCGAGTCGAACGCAACGCCGAGCCGATGCAGCGCCATAACTACCGAATCTCGGTTATTGCGCCCATATTGCGTAAGGGCATTGTAGCTAACCACAACCATCGGAGCTTTCATCTGCGCCCGCACTGGCAGTGCAATTCCCCAAACGAGGAGGGCGATCGTAATCCATGGTTTCATGTCTCTTCTATTGACCCGGCAACACCCCCGAAAGTTACATTGCCCATAAAAGTTACACCGCCCATAATAGTGGGGCTGCTTTAATCCTGAGAATCGATCAGCGTAATCCGGGTTCTGGGGCGGGAGAGGGTTCGGGCACAACGCTGACGAGCAGGAGCGCCTTTTCGTCCTCGAATAATCGCGCGGCTTCGCTATCGGAGATTCGCTTGGAGTGCGGTTTGGCTTTCGGCATTGAACTGCAAAAATACGACTGATAACAGGCGGGATGTCGGAACTGGGATTATTGGGATGCATGGAATGAGTGGGAAATTGGCTTAATTTCGATGAGCAACCGTTTTCTTGCTTTTTTTAAGAACCCCATAAAAAAGTGACAAAAAAAGTTACCACATTTTAAAAAAAGGCGAATACGGCTCGCTAAAGGCACAGTTCATGAAGCACAAATGCGCGCGTAGCTTGAAAATAGTTTTCTTATAGTTGTTAAAATAGCCACGGCTTAAAGGTCAATGTAAAATATTTTGGAAACAGGGAACCGGTATTTTTGCCCGAAAAAAATGCGCGCGTCCAGCGTTCCGCTTCACTTCACCTTGGATCAGGTCGAGGGCAGGCTCTGGGCCGCGGGTACTTCGCGGCTCCGCCGGGAATAGTTAATCGGAAATCGGGGTTAGCTGTGCGGGGTCTATATTAGTATCGTCCATCTAAGGGATAAAACCCTTCTGTTGCAGTGACCCTTATCCGGCGGAGTGCGATCTTTTGCCGGACGTATCGTTGCTATGAATTCTCTTTGCCACCGGTATTTAAATCAGAATATCCTGCCTTTTGTTGGGCGGGAAGGGGAGTTGCGGCGTTTACAGAATTTATTTCGTGAATTTTTGGATGAGGGCGAGTCCAAATACATTCTGATTGCGGCGGAATCCGGAAGCGGGAAAACGCGGCTTGTGCGCGAATTCGAGGACCGCCTCGCCGAGGAATTCGGCGAGACCTGCGTGATCGTTCACGCCCGGTATCTCGAAAGTAACGTCGCCGCGCTGACGCCAATCGTCAATGGCTTCGAAGCATGCCTGAACCAGCAATCGAACCTCAAGACCTACCTTCAGAAGGCCGGGCTGATTCCGGCGGAACAGGTTCCGGCAGAACAGGTTCCGGCGGAACAGGCTGAGGGATTCGTTTCCGGGCCGGGAGTGAGCGTTGGCGATCAACCGCAGACGGGGCCACCACCGCTGCAAGTCCTGCTGGACTCCTTCAGCGAAATTGCTAAGCGGTTTCCCCTGGTCTTGGTCCTCGAGGATATTCACAATATGGATGATCTTCCGGTCTTCGACCAATTTTTTCTGGGGTTGAGTTCGGCGTCAAAATTCGTTCTGGTGACCGAGCGCCGGGAAGGCGCATCGTCGACGATGATTGTTTCGGGAAGCGCCGCGGTGAACGCCGCGCCGCTGGATCGTGGGCGATCGGGCCGGCAATCCTCCGAGCATCTCTTGCGGGAAGTCGCGCTTCGCGAAGAACGCACCAGCGACGTTATCGTGCTCTCCGATTTTGCCACGGAAGAAACTCGGCATCTCTTTAATATTCTCTTCGACGTGGTGCCGAGTCAGCAATTGCTCGACACGGTCTACGCTCGAACTGACGGGCGCCCTCTCATCCTTCGAACCATGCTTCGGCAGCTCGTGACGACGGGCGTAATGCTCTATGAAGATGGCGGCTGGCATGAAGATCCGGAGGCTGTTCTGGATGCCGCGGCACCCGATACCGGGGAACAGGAGATGCTCACACGATTTCAAAGGGAGGTCGAGCGGCTGAACGAGCACGAGCAGACCGTGGCCATGCATGCCGCCCTGCTCGGCGAACAGTTCGATGTTCGGCTGCTCCGAAAACTCCTGTGGCATCGTCTCGGAAAAGAGGCGTTACCCGACGAACTGTTTCATCGCGCGATAGACCTGCTAACCTTCAAGTCCATTATTCGTCATGCGACGCCATCGATTTCCTTTTCGACGGGCACTTCCCACGACGCTTCCTTAGTCGATCCCTCGCTGCCCTGGGGAACGGCCGGGACTTCGTGTTACGAATTTTCCCACGCGCATTTTTGGAATACGATTCTTGAAAGCGCGCGCGATTCGGTAGCCCACGAACATGACCTGATCCTTGCCATTGTATGGATTGCGGGCACGGAACGGCTGCCGTTATATAGCAGCGCGTTTCTGAGCATTACGTCTCCTCCGTTTGCATTGATGAAAAAATCCTCGCAGGTTGATCGTGGGCGATCAGACGATAGCATGATCGATCATGCGCGTTCGTTCGAGGAGGATCGATCGGCCATGCTGGTCGAGGTCGAGCATTTTTTAGGTTGGTCCGCGCAGGTGGTTCGCTCGCTTTGGTCGCAGGAGCCGCAGGAAAGCCTTCGCCTGCTTTTGGGAATTCGTCCGATGCGCGATGAGATCGCGTGGCGATTCGGTCCGGACTTGAGCGAGGCGGCGATGGGTGCGCTGCTCGATTTGCATACGATGCTCGTGGAAGCCCATCTTCGAAATGGCTTCCCCATCGAAGCGGAGCGGGATCTGGAGCAGGCGGCCGTGCTCGAGAAATTTATCCATGCGCGCACGATCGATCCGGTGGCGCGCGTGGCCGATCGTGCGGGAGGGAAAGATAATCGCTCGAGTCCCCCGCGAGCTTCCCGATTTACCGTGGAATTCCAGGGAATCACGCGGGGCCGCATTGCCGCACTCCGGGCCATCATCCATGCGGGGCGAACGTCCTATGCGGAATTCGAGCGATGGGCCAACGAGGCGCGAACCGCCCTCGAAGCAGTGCCGGAAGCCAATATGAACGAGCGGTCCAACCTGGAACGAGCCTATTTACTGACGCTGCTCACCCGCACGAAAGGCGAGGCACTGCTGAATGCCGGGCGGTTCAAGGAAGCCGATGCGCTCATCGAAGAAGGAATGCCGACGGCCCGATTGCTGGCGGACGCTCGATTCGACGAGTACTCGCTATACTATCGCCTGGCGGTAAACAGCAAGTTGAAACAGGACCAGAACGATCAGGCGAGCGAACTAACCAGCCAGATCATGGGGCGGGCCAAAGAGCATGGCAATACCCTCGTCGAGACGGTGTTCCTGATCCCGGCGGCGCTCGCCGCGTTTAGTTCCGGCGATGTCCGCTCCGCCATGGCCCACTGCGATCTCGGAATTGCCAACGGCCGCCGCTATGGAATACGGTTTGTCGAAATCATGAGTTACCTCTGGCGCATGATCATTGCCGGAGTGCAACAGGATGCCGAAACGGTAAAAGAATGCTCCCAGCATCTTTCCACGCTGGTCGAGGACGCGCGGGTCGTGGCGCAATCACCCAATTTATTGCAGCGTATTTCCCTTATCGAAGGCCGCGCGACAGCAATGAACTTCCTCGGCCGGTACCATGCTGCGCTGGAATATGCCGAGGAAGCGATCCAGCTTGCCGCCACCCACCAACACGATTCATTCGCGGCATGGGCGCAGAACGAGAAGGCGCTGGCCCTGATCGGGCTTGGGCGCTTCGAGGAATCGCTCGCGGTCGCGAATGGCTGCGTCGCGCTCTCGGGGGAGCAGCGCCTCGCGGAACGTACCGCGCGGACTGCCCTTGTCATGGCGTATGCCGGGATGGGACGATTCGAAGAAGCTCGCCGCGAAGCGGAAATCGTCCGACCGGAATATAAAGAGCAGAATCCCTATTATCTTCGGTTCGCGTTGGCCGAATCGCGCCTCCTGCGCCTGTTGAGCGGGCGTGCCCGGACCTCCGCGGAACGGCAAGCCCTGCGCCAGAGACTGCAACTCCATGTGGAGGAAATGTTGGGGTTGGTGCAGGCGTGGGATGCGCCGCTCCTCGAACAACAGATTCGAAAAGAGTTCGAGGAGGTGCTCCCCAAACGGAACGGAGCAGGAACGGTGGATGATAGTTCCATGACCGCGACCCTGACGAACCGGGAACAGGAACGAATGAATGGATCAGGACGCCCGGCCATTCGTTTGTTTTGTTTTGGGTCGCTCACGCCCGAATCGGTCAATGCCGAAGAATCGGGCGGCCTGCATAACAATTCAAAATCGGGCGCGCGCATGATCGGTCATGCGGACGAGCGATCCTCGGAGCGGTCTTCCGTGAGGGATAATAAGGTACGGCAGGTTATTTCCCTACTCGTCGCGACGCGCGCGGAAGCCATCGAAGGAAGGGCCGGACGCGCTGCGAAGGGCGCGCGGACGATCGCTCATGCGGTGTCCCGCGAGAACTTCATCGATCTCTTATGGCCCGATTCCAACGCAGCGAATGCTAATGCGCTGCACAGTACCATTAAACGCGCGCGGGCATTCTTAGGGAATCCCGAAGCCATTCTTTTGAATGAAGATGGCTATATGCTCGGCCCAACGGTCGAAACCGATTGTGAAGAAGTACTCCGGCATTATGATGAAGCCCGGCAAGCCCGAAAGCGAAATGCCTTGTTTTCCATTACGTTCCATTACGAGCAGATTGTGAAACTGACGGATCGAGGTTCCTTTATGAGCGGACTCTATGGTTCGTGGCTCGATGGACTCCGAACGCGCCTCGCCACGCTTCGCCGCACGGCGGCCGTCCGGCTTATCGAAATCGAGCTGGAGCGCGGCTTGCTCGAACGCGCCGAGGAAATGTCCCTCAAGTTGCTTGCGCAAGACGAATTCGACGAAGAGGCGCTACGCGGACTGCTTATGATAAACGCGAGAAGACGGCAAACGACCAATCTTGTACGCCTCTTCGATGACTATTCGAAAAAGCTGAAGACCGAACTGCGCGCGGAACCCTCGAAGGAGTTGCGTTCGCTCTATTCGAGTCTCATTGCATCGTAGATCCCCATGTAGCGCAAACTTTAGTTTGCGATCCCGCACGAGGTCGCAAACTGAAGTTTGTACTACAAGGTCGCAAACTGAAGTTTGTGCTACAAGGTCGCAAACTGAAGTTTGCGCTACAAGGTCGCAAACCGAAGTTTGCGCTACACTCGCTGGCCCGTATGCAGGACGACCCGCGCATCGAGCGCCAAACATCCTCCATTAGATACGAGGAGCGGATTGATATCGATCTCTTTGATCCATGGCTCGCGGGTCACGAGTTCGCTGAAATGCGCGAGCAACGATGCAAGCGATCCGGCATCGACCGGCTTCTTTCCGCGCACGCCCGTTAGCGCGGGCCAGATACGCAATCGTTCCATCATGCGCGTGGCCAGGGTTGCATTTACCGGTGGCAGTTCGAGGACGGTATCCTTCATTACTTCCGCGAAGACTCCTCCCGCGCCAAGAAGAATTACCGGGCCGAACTGCGCGTCGACGCTGCTACCCAAAATCAGTTCGAAGCCATCGCGGTTTATCATTTTTTGGACAGAGACGCCATCGAAATCGCTGGCGTTGCCCCGAGCAATTACGGAATTCTTGATTTCCTCATACGCATTGCGGACCGCTTCTTCATTTCGGAGATCGAGCTTAACTCCACCAACATCCGATTTATGCGTGATCGTCTTCGATAGCAACTTTACCACGACCGGGAACCCAATTTTTCGCGCCGCCGCGGCCGCTTCTTCCGCGTTGGCTGCCGCGAAGGTTTCCACAACCGGAATTTCATACTCGGCCAGAAGCTGCTTCGATTCCACTTCGGTAAGTATCGTCCTTCCTTCGCTTCTTGCCTTTTCGACGATGCTCGAATGCTTTGGTTCCATCCCGGCGCGGATACCGGAAGCGTCGGATGATCGCCCACGATCAAACTCCAGTATTTCTAAGGTCTCCCCAAATTTCCACATATAATTGAAGACGCGCGCGGCATCGTCGGGGAACGCGAAGGTTGGAATACCGCCCCGGCTCATGATGCCATCAGCCGCTGAGACATCATCGCCTCCCATGAAGGACGCTATCAACGGTTTGCCAAGCTTGGTGGCATGATCGGTCATCCACTTCGCAATGTTCGTTGCCATCGTTTGCGGACGCGCCGCCACGAGCGGAGCAGTGATCGCGAGCACGCCATCCGAGCCTTCATCATTTAATGCTAATTCGATCGCGTGTTGGTAGGTGGCTTCGGTAGCATCGGCAAGCACGTCGATTGGGTTCCCATGACTCCATTGGGGCGAGAGTATTTCGTTAAGCGCCTTCATCGTGTCGCTCGAAAGCGTTGCGAGCGTGCCGCCGCCTTCCATGAGCGCATCGGCGGCGAGCACGCCCGGACCGCCAGCATTCGTGACGATCGCAAGCCGCCGCCCTTTCGGACGCGGCTGTTTCGCGAGCACTTCCGCAATGTGGAAGAGATCGCCGATCCAATCCACGCGCAGCACTCCAGCGCGCCGGAACGCCGCGTCGAGCACGGCATCGCTTCCGGTCATCGCGCCGGTGTGGGAGGCGGCGGCTTTCGCCGCAGCTTCGGTTCGCCCGGCCTTGATCACGATAATCGGCTTGCGCATCGCGACCTTTCGTGCCGAGGCGAGAAACTTTGGTGCATCGCCAATGGACTCCATATAGATCACGATCGACTCCGTGTTCGGATCGTCGCCAAGATAATCGATTAGATCGCCCCAGCCGACATCGAGCATCGAACCGACGGAAACGAACGCACTGAATCCGAGGACTTCCTGCAAACTCCAATCGAGGATCGCCGTGCAGAGCGCGCCGCTCTGGCTGATAAACGCCACGCTCCCGGGCAGTGCGGATTTTCGTGCGAAGGTAGCGTTCATTCCCGTGATCGGATTCATCACGCCGATGCAATTCGGGCCGATTACACGAAGCTGTGTTCCCCGAATGCGTTCGGCAATTTCGCGTTCAAGCGCTTTGCCTGCGGCGCCTGCTTCGCGGAACCCAGCCGAAATGATGATTGCCCCGCGAACGCCGGCCGCGATACATTCGCTAACGATATCGGGAACGGTGGTGGCGTGGGTGACAATGATTGCGAGGTCGATTGATCGCCCGTCCCGAGGCCGCGAGGGATCAACCGAGGCCGGAACATCCGCGATCGAGGCGTAAGCCGCACGTCCGGCGATCTGCTTGTGAATGAGATTGACCGCAAAGACTTCGAAGCCGGGCGCAATGAGAGCAAATAGGTTAGCTGTAATTGCTTGCCCCGGACTTCCGGCACGGTCCGAAGCGCCTATAATGGCGACGCTCTTCGGATGGAAGAATACATCGAGTGGATGGAGCGGCTGGTCAAGACCGGCCGCTCCGATAATTTCTCCGGCAATTATATCTGCCTGATCGTGGGCGATCAACGTACCGGGGCTTTTTGTTTTCATCGCGCTGTGTATCCTCCGTCGATCACAAGCTCGGAGCCGGTGACGAATTTCGATTCGTCGGAAGCAAGATAAACAATGCCCCAGGCGATGTCGTCCGGTTCGCCGATGTGGCCGAGCGGATGAAGGGCGGCGAGCGCTTTGCGGGCTTCGTCCGCGCTGCCGGAAGATTCGGCGAAGTTCTTGACCATCGGGGTCCAGATAAATCCGGGATGGACGGAATTGACACGAATCTTCTCCTTCGCGTATGTGATCGCATCGTTCTTTGACATTTCAGCCACGGCCCCCTTCGAAGCATGATAGGCGGGCACGTCGCCCGCACCGATGATGCCATAGATCGAGGAGAGATTAATAATACTTCCCGCGCCTGCTTTGCGGAGCCAGGGAATCGCATGTTTCGTGCAAAAGAAAACGCCTTTGACGTTCACGGCCATGAGTGCATCCCACTCCTGCTCGGTGAGCTGGTCGGTCGGTTTGTTCACACCGGAAATTCCGGCGTTGTTAACGAGGACGTCGATCTTGCCCCACTTCGCCGCGACTTCGGACATGACGCGCTTTACTTCGGCTTCTTTCGAAACGTCGAGATGCCAAAAGGCGGCGTCGCCGCCTGCTTTCTTGATCTCCGCTACGACGGCGGCTCCGGGAATGTCGAGCACATCGGTGATGGCAACGCGGGCGCCTTCTTCGGCAAGTCGAATGGCAGTCGCCCGGCCAATGCCCAGCGCGGCGCCGGTTACGACGGCTACTTTGTTTTTGACTCTCTTCATGATGTTTTTCCTGTTAGATTTTTAAATATTCGAAAAGTTTGTAGATCAGCATCGCCGGCCAGAAGATGGACTTGCCGATGCCGAGCACGCCATCCCAGAATGTCGTCGCATGTTGAATAAAATAGACCAATGCTCCGATAAACGCAAGGCCGTAAATTCCGCCCCAACTATTATCCATGATCGTCTTTTTTTGAATGATAACCGGTGTGTTCGTTTCCTGAGTCGTTTGCATGGCTATTCCTCGATGTCGAAATCATGGTGGTGGTCCGCGTGCATGGCGAGTGCTTCTTCGGAAGCGAGTTCGAAATGCGTCGGGTACTTCGCTTCGGCTCGGTTGATATTTTCGATCCCACGGAGCAGCGCATCGGGATTGAAGGAGATGCTGTCGATATGCTGCGCGACGAGGAACTCCGCGAAATCCGGATGGTCGCTCGGCGCCTGTCCGCAAAGGCCGATCTTGCGATGGGCTTCGCGAGCGCGCTGAATGACCGTTGCGATCATCAGCTTCGAAGCTTCGTTCCGTTCGTCGAAGAGTTCGCCGATGATCGTCGAATCGCGGTCGATGCCAAGCGTCAGTTGGGTGAGATCGTTGGAGCCGATGGAGAAGCCATCGAACACTTCGGCGAATTCTTTCGCGAGCAATACGTTGCTCGGAATTTCTGCCATCACATAAATCTCCAGGCCATTCTCGCCGCGCTTGAGTCCCTGCTCTTCCATAATGCCGACAACCTTCCGTCCTTCCTCGACGGTGCGGCAGAAGGGAATCATCAGCTTTACGTTGGTGAGTCCCATCTCGTCGCGAACGAGCTTCATGGCCTGGCATTCAAGCGCGAAACCGGCGCGATACCGGTCGTTATAGTAGCGAGAAGCGCCCCGGAAGCCGAGCATCGGGTTTTCTTCTTTTGGTTCGAATTCCGTGCCGCCAATGAGATTCGCATATTCGTTCGTCTTGAAATCGCTCATGCGAACGATCACGTCATTCGGATAAAAGGCCGCCGCGATCGTCGCGACGCCCTCGGCGAGTTTCTCTACAAAATATTGCTTTTTATCGCGGTAACCTTTCGTGAGTTTTGCGATCTGCTCCCGGGCGCTCGCGTCTTTCAGCACATCGTAATTTACAAGCGCCATCGGGTGAATGCGGACGGAATCGGTGATGATAAATTCGATCCGCATCAGCCCCACGCCTTTATTCGGGTAGAACGAAAGCTCGAAGGCGCGGTCGGGATCGGCGAGGATGAGCATCGGTTTCGTATGCGGCATGGTGACCTGGCTCAAATCGCGGTCTTTGCGCGAAAACCGCAGCGCGCCACGATAAATCGTTCCGCGCCCCGCGCTGTCGCAGACGACTGTAATCATTTCGCCATTCGTTATTTTCTCTGTCGCATCGAGCGCGCCGACGATAGCGGGCGTTCCGAGTTCCCGCGCGACGATCGCGGCATGGCTTGTCCGTCCCCCTTTATTCGTTATGATGGCATGCGCCCGCTTCATTACTGGATCCCAATCGGGACTGGTAATGTCCGTAACGAGAATTTCGCCATCCACGAGCTTATCTTCATCGCGCGGCGAAGCAAGGATGCGCGCTTGGCCGGTTACGATCCTATTCCCCAAACCCATGCCGCGCGAGAGGACGATGCCTTCTTCATTCAACTCATACTCGCTGACCGTAATATGTTTTTCTTGCGATTGAACGGTTTCGGGCCGCGCTTGCACAATCCACAGTTCGTTGGTAATACCATCGAGCGCCCACTCGACATCCATCGGCGCGTGGTAATGCTCTTCGATCGCGAGCAGCCAATCGCCAAGTTCTTCCAATTGCAGATCGTTGAGCACGAAACGCTCGCGAAGTTCCTGCGGCGTATCGAGATTTTTCGTTCGCTCTTTATCGTTCCCATCGCCATAGATCATTCTCTTCTCTTTCGCGCCGAGTTTGTGCGAGATCACGGCTCGCTTGCCATTCCTGAGCGATGGCTTGAACAGAACGAATTCATCCGGCTCGACGATGCCTTGAACGACGTTTTCACCCAATCCCCACGCGCCGGTGATGAGCACAACCTTATCGAAACCCGAATCGGGATCGAGCGTGAAGGCCACTCCCGACGCGCCTTTATCGGAGCGAACCATCCGCTGAATGCCGACCGACACCGCGACCGTATTATGGCTCAACCCCTGATCTTCCTGATACTTGATCGCACGGTCCGTGTAAAGCGAGGCGAAGCATTTCCGCACTGCTTCAAGTACCGCCTCTTCGCCAGTGATATTGAGATAGGATTCGAGCTGTCCGGCAAAGCTTGCACCAGCTAAATCCTCCGACGTCGCGCTGCTGCGGACGGCAACGCTCACCGGCTTTCCGCCCTTCGAAAGCGCGCGATACGCCTCCACGATCATTTTCTGAACGGCCTCCGGGAGCGTGCCGTGCAAAATTTCGGAGCGAATGTGTTCGCCAATGGCATGAAGATTCGAGAAGGTGCCGCGGTCCAAATCTTTTAGGAGCGCTTCGATTTTCGAAGCAAGGTTATTCATCTCTAAAAAATCACGGAAGGCATCGGTCGTAACCGCGAAACCTTCGGGAATGCGAACGCCGAGCGGGGCGAGCGCCTTCGTCATTTCGCCGAGCGAGGCGTTCTTGCCGCCAGCCTTGGAGACGTCCTTCATGCCGATTTTGGCGAAAGGAAGTATATATTCGTGATCGAGGGTTTCGTTATTCGTTGAAGTGCTTAGTTCTATCGAGGTATTCATTGTAAATCCATGATGTGAATTGGTGAGAATTGCTTGAACTATTTTCGCCGCCTGGTTATCGCATGACCGGCATCATGCGCTGCTAACCCCCATCGCGCGCTCGTGGCCGGGCCGCGGAAGCGCGGCAATACCCCGCCGGGAGGGAAGCATTGGAGATTCCTGTACGTTGCCATGATGCCGAAGCGTCTGGACGAGCGCGGCATTAACGTGATCCATTTCGGAACGATTGTAGTCGCTTGCGGCGAGCGCCGTTTCGTTGATGAAGAGCGTCTTAATGCCGCCCGAAGCGGAGAGCGAAAGGATTTCGTCAATATCTTCCACTATGCTCCCGTGCGCGCGCAGTTCTTCGAAGCGATGTTCTTCCGACAAATCTCGTGCCTCTCGATCGGAATAGAGTTGCGCGCATATATGCCAGAGTCCGGAATCGAGCGCAATCGGATTACCGACGGGAATAAGCATGCGTTCCGGAGCAATCAGAATATTCCGGTAGTGAAGGTGGTGAATGCAATGCGCTACCAGTTCATCGGTTCCCGTAAGCACGAGCGGAAGGCGCATCGTCGACGATGCTTGCTCCTGCTCGAGTAATTTATCGACCGTCTTCGTGAGGAGCACGAGCAACCTCTCGCGTTTGCGAAATTCGCCATCTCGCGAAGCGCCATCCGGAATGATATTACCGTGATGCGCGCCGTTGGAATGCCCGGCCGTATGGAACTGGCGAGAATGGATGACCTCTTCACCATTCACCATCGCTTCAACTGACCAGACGTTCTCGAGCGAAACCGGAACCGAGAATTGCGGATGCACTCGGACCATGAGTGGAGTTCCAAGCGATACTGCGAGCACATAAAAATGCTCGGGCAGCGAGAGCAGGTGAATGAGCGGGGTAATTTGGAAATCTTCGTTCACCCACAGCCCGCCCCGGATGGGCAAGGGCAACGCGTAATAGCGGAGCAGCGAGGCGCTGACGAAAATCGCGTAGCTTTCGCTTCGCCGCTCCCATAGTTCATTCGATTCCACGAGCGAGCGAAGATGTTCGAGGATCGCCCGGCGCATCGCGTCCGGAGTATGGATAGTCTCCAATCGCGCGGCAACGACCTGGATATTCGCTTTCAGTTCCGCGCGTCCCATCATCGCGAAATCCGAGGACTGCGGCACGGAGAAGTAAAGCGAGATTTTCGGGCCGGCGGTCCTCGATTCCTGCTTGATCATATCGAGCAGATTCTGCGTATCAATGGGAGAGTGATGTTCCATGGGCGTTGAGAGTAGTATGTGGAAGGACGAGAGCATCTGGTTTATGGCGCGTAATGTTCGAATGCTTTTTGCCGGCATTCGTGGATGAGCGATCATTCACTGGAGCTTTCGCCAGCTTTGGTTCCGAGGCCGATTTCGTGGCTGCTTCCGGAGGGCATAAGCCAAACCACTCCAGCACATCCCGTTCGAGTTCGGCCATGCGTTCCGGCGGCAGCTTTTTGAGGCCGTGCTGCTCGACTAACATGTGCATCGCGCGGGCAAGCGAATCAGCGGCAAGTTCGAGATCGGCTTGCGCGAGTTCGTATTTCCCAAGCGCCCTGCGAGCTTCTTCGAGCAGGTATTCGTGCGCCACCGGAGAGGACGTTGGAGAATTATAGAGCGCCGCAAGCGCCGCAACATCAATGGTGGCGGGAAGCGCGGTCAGGCATTCATCTTGCCGTCTTATCGTCTCCACTTTTTTGACGGATGGTCGATCATCCTTTTTAGCCAGCTTTTTCATACTCCCACCTTCCTTTGTCTTTCATCGTGTACCGAAATAGCGGGCGCATCCGGATGCTCCATCGGATTACCGGGTTCGGGCCGAGGCTCGATGTCGGGAAGGAATCCGGGCGTTATCATCGCGCGTCCGCCGGCGGATAGGTTACCGCCAATGGCGTTGCCGAATGCTTCGTCTTCGATGTCCCGGTCCGCATCCGCTTTCGTGGCGTGAACGCGGCCATCGAGATGGTTCGGCGGCGCATAGATCGTGTAAATCTTGAGCGGCACCGATTCCGTATTCAGCACATTGTGTTCCGTTCCGGGCGTAACGACTAACGCATCGCCCTCATGGACCTCCTGCCGCTCGCCATTCAAAATTGCCATGCCACCGCCGCTCAAGAAGAAGAGCGTTTGCTCGACCGTATCGTGCGTTTCCATGCCGATCTCACCGCCCGGAGGAATCGACATGACCACCAACTGCGATTTCGCGCCCGTGTGCAGAACGGTTCGGAAATTTTGGTTTTCGGTGGTACCGTAAACGATATTGGTAAGATAGCTCATAACCGGCCTCAATGTCCTATTCTCGCTGCCCCTCGCTTCGTCGTTTCCGTCGGTTTTGCATTGGCCGAATGCGAATAGTGGATAATCGGCCCTACATACGCGGCGGTAGCAAAGATGGCAAAAAACATGTATAGAAAAATAAAAAGTAATATCATAAGATTCCTTCCTCCGAAGCTTAGTGAACTCCTCGCGAATGGTGAAATTTTTTAAGATGGATGAAATCTTCCAAAACCTGTTCCGTCATTTTTTTCCCTCCGGATTGTTTTCGGCGTTTCGCCGCCATACGCAGATCGCTCGGGCGCATGGCGTCGGCCCACGGCTCGACATATTTCGAAACCCACCTGATGGCCAGCGCGCACACTATCAAAAACAGGATGAAAAGAAAGTCGAACATTGTAAATGCTCCTAATTTACTCCGAGCTGGCGGTCCAAGCTTGAGTCCATCCGGTTGCCATGCCGGTTTGCGCGAAGCCGCGTTACACGCAGCAGGTTTGGATGATTGCGATAATGGAACTCGACACTTCCAGGTATAGCCTGTTTTTCCTCATCGAGCAATTCTTTCGGGTTCGTTGCATGTCCGAGGAGGGCAATTAACTCGCGATCACCGATTCCTGCGCCTGGATTGATGCTGATAGTTTGCATTTTATTATCTGCTTCTGCACTTTTGAACAAGATGAAATTTTACGTTTTTCCGCAATACCCAGCCACTCCACTCCATGCGGGGTGGCTGGGTTCGTCTGCTTCCGCTCCCATCTTATACGAGACCGCTTTTTCTTCGGATTTAATATGCCCGTTTGGCTTCACGGATGTAGTTTGATCGCCTGTCCGGAGGGAGCAGGGATCACGCCATCGCGGTAGCCATTTTCAGCGGTATTTCTCTAGCGAAGGGGATCGCGTTCGTGATCTTTGGGAGGGTGAGTTCGAGAAGGCCGTCGTGGAACGTACCCCCTATGGCTGATACGTTCACGTTCTTAGGCATCGAAAACGTCCGGACGAAATCGCCAACCGGGCGTTCGATTCGGTGATGTATTCGATTTTCCTTCTCTTCTGCTCTTCGCTCCTTGTGGCCGCTCATGGTGAGAGCCTGGGCGTCCACGGTCACGCTTACATCATCGTCGTTCATGCCCGGCAATTCGGAGATGATGTAAAAATTTTCGTTATCCTCGGAAATATCGACGTTCGGCATGACCAAATCCTCCAGACTCGCCGGGCGGCGCATCGCGCCAAGCATGACGCGCTCGACCGAGTTGAATGGGGATGCTATCCATTGGATCAATGCCATCGTTACCTCCTGATTTCTGGCTTGTTTCGGAGGCGAAAAGCGTGCCATGTAAAACACATCCCCAAATTCGCATGAAGGAGCTATCTCGCACTTTTCTACACCATCCGGCAGTAAAAATTATTAACAGAAGAGCGTAAGAATTATCGGTAATTTTATGAACTCTTCTCAAGGCATATCGCGTCCGCGCGCGCTATCGACATTTGCTTCGCGCGGCTTGGATTTTGCAAACCGCCCTGCACACAAACGTTTATTTTTTCTTTAACTACACAATACAAATCTATGAAATCGAACGAACAACTTCAACGCGACGTAATGGACGCGGTGAAATGGGAACCGCTCCTGAACGGAGCCTCGACCTTACGTGCGGACATTGGCGTAACGGCCGATTACGGCGTCATCATGCTGACGGGCCATGTCAATAGTTATGCGGCGAAATTAGCGGCGGAACGCGTAGCGAAGGGCGTGCATGGTGTGCGCGCCGTGGCGGAAGAACTCGAAGTCCGGTTGGATGGTAAAAACATAAAGACCGATTCCGAGATCGCTAGGGCCGCGGTCGATGCGCTTCGCTGGAATACTTCCGTTCCGGATGACCGGCTCACTGTGAGCGTCGAAAATGGATGGGTCAAGCTCGAAGGAGATGTCGAATGGCAATTCCAGAAAGACGAAGCCCGCCACGAAATCGAAGACATCACGGGGGTGAAAGGAGTCACGAATCTCCTCACGGTGAAGCCGATGCTGAAACCGGTGGAGATCAAGGACAAAATCCAGCGCGCGTTCCAACGTTCCGCGACGATCGACGCGAGCAACATCGCGGTCGATGTCAACGGCAGCTTGGTGACGCTCAAAGGCACGGTCCATTCCTGGGCCGAGCGCGATGATGCCGAAAGCGCCGCCTGGGCCGCCCCCGGCGTGGCAAAAGTCAATGACCAGTTGACGGTCATGGAAGAGGTGTACTAAGGGATCCGCCTCATCCCTGCTCCCCTTCTCCCTTCCGGGAGAAGGGGAAAACTTTCGCAGCCTTGAAAATCTCTCGGTTTCCTTTAAGGAAGGTCAGTGCCGCGGAGGAACTAATTTATAGTGCCCAATAGAAGCGTGTAATATTAATTCCTTTTAAGCGTCGGCGGAAGCTTTGGTCACGCTGATGATGTTATGCTTCATCACTCACTCACTATGGATTTTATAGAATCCACTCCCGCCCCGGCGGTACTCGCAACCAGCGTGAATAAGAACGGCGCCGCGGCGCCGCCGAAGATCATGCTCGAGATGCGCGACCTCACGCGCAAATTCAGCGCGTTCACCGCCGTAGATACGCTGAATATTTCGATCACTCAAGGCGAAATATTCGCATTGCTCGGCCCGAACGGCGCTGGCAAGACGACGACAATCAAGATGCTCACCACGCTGCTGCCGCCCACCTCCGGCGATGCGACGATCAATGGTTTCAGCATCTCGCACAATGCTTCGAGTGTGCGCGCGAATATCGGCTATGTTCCACAAATGATCTCGGTCGATGGAACGCTCACCGGTTATGAAAATTTGCTCCTCTTCGCAAAACTCTATGGCCTGCCACGAAGCGAGCGTCGCCCACGCATCGAGGAGTCGCTCGAATTCATGGGCCTGGCGGACCATGCGCGGCGACCAGTCCAGGAATACTCCGGCGGAATGATTCGCCGATTGGAAATTGCGCAGTCGATGATGCACCGGCCGCCTGTCCTCTTTCTCGACGAGCCGACGGTGGGCTTGGATCCCATCGCGCGTAATCTCGTATGGCAGCATATCATCGAACTGCAGAAGCAATTTGGCACCACCATCCTGCTAACTACGCACCTGATGGAGGAAGCGGATGAACTCTGCGACCGCGTCGCGTTCCTCTCGCAAGGGAAACTCGCCGCGATCGGAACGCCGGAGGAACTTAAGAATTCCATGAAGGATAAAAACGCGACGCTCGAAGACGTCTTCATCCATTATGCATCCGAATCGCTCGATTCGGGAACGCGCTCCACATTCCGGACGATCAAACAGGAGCGCCGCACGGCGGCGCGGGTCGGATAACTATCATGTTCAAATTTTTTCAAAAAACTTCGGTCATCGCGGAATTCGAGATCATCAAGGTCTTCCGCGATCCGACGGAAATTTTTACGCGCTCCGTTCAGCCGGCGCTCTGGCTGCTGGTGTTCGGTCAGGTCTTCGCGCGGATGCGCATCACCGGCAACGTCAACTATTTGGACTTCATGGCGCCCGGTATTCTCGCGCAGAGCGCGCTTTTCGTTTCGATCTTTTATGGGATTGCTATCATTTGGGAACGCGATCTCGGGCTGACGCACAAATTTCTCGCAACGCCAACCCCGCGCGCGGCGCTCGTCCTCGGCAAGGCGCTCTCGGCCGGAGTGCGATGTATTCCGCTCGCCGTGATCGTCTATATCCTCGCGGTATTGCTCGGAGTGCATATCGAGTGGTCGCCGTTCGATCTCGCCGGAGTGCTGCTCATGGTCCTGCTTGGCTCGATTGTCTTTTCGACGTTCTCGCTTATCATCGCCTGTCTCGTCAAGACGCGCGAGCGATTTATGGGAGTGGGGCAGCTCATGACGATGCCGCTTTTTTTTGCGAGCAATGCGATCTATCCTATCAATCTCATGCCCGGCTGGCTGCAGGCGATCTCGCGCGTCAATCCGCTTTCCTATATGATAGATGCCCTGCGTGACATGATGACTGGCCTGCCCTGCCAGTTCGGCCTTCCGCTCGATTTCACGGTGATCGTCATCAGCGCCGTGATGCTACTTGCGATTGGCGCCGTGCTCTATAAGCGGGTTATTACATAAACTGCTTCCCGCCGGTGGTAACTCAAAAAAATAAGGGCGCATCATTCGATACGCCCTTACTGTAATCTCTGCTTTTATCCCACTTACTTCGTCACTACGACTTGCTTCGAGATTCCGAAGCCAGGAGTGGAGACGTAGATGGTGTACAGCCCGCTTGGGAACATCGAGGCATCGAGGGTTGCCTGATAGCTGCCCTTCGCTTGCGGCTCGTTCTTTATCAGCGTCGCAACCGGTTGGCCCAGCGCGTTGAAGACTTGCATCGTTACCGGCACGCCATCCTGCGCGACGGTGTAATGGATGCTTGCCGTTTGCGCGATCGGGTTCGGCACGATGTCCTGAATCGAGAAGGCCGGCATTCCGCCATGCAAGTACATGCGGAGCGTTGCATCGCCACAGAGGTTCTGTCCATAGAAACTCGTGGGCACGCTGCCGTTCGATACCCAGCAGACGGAGGATTGGTTCTGATCCAAGAACATAACGTCCTTGACATCGAACGGCGAGATGGAATCCTTGCCAATGACATACTGCAAGTTGACGGTAGCTACCGTTCCCGAATTAATGATTGGCGCGCCGGTATTGCTCTTAAGATGGATTGTGAGCAATTGGTAGTTGGTGTTCGTCGCGTCATCGGAGGTATCCGCGCTCACGACCTGCAGGTCGCTTCTCGGCTGGACCGAGTTGGCCCCAAGGAATACGAAGGCGTCCCGGTAATACCGGATCGTGAACTCCATTCCATAGACCTGCGCGATGGTGTCGAATGGCAGCACTAACTGCACTGGCATAGAAACCTCATTCGCGGTCACCGCCGTGTAGGTGTTGCTCGCCGCCGCCGCGGGTTTGCTCAGGCTGATCGTATCGACCGTCTGGTAGCCGATTCCGCTGATTTTTCGAGTATCCTGGAAGAAGCGAGTCTGGCCACGTGAGGTGTCCTCCCAATAGAAGATGGCCTGCACGGAATCCATTATGCTATACGCCGGCGTAAACCGCACGGGGAACGGTACCGTTTGCGCGCTATCTACGACCAATCCATTCGGCCATGTGATAAGCTGTGAATTGTTCGACGTAAAGGCGAACTGGTTCGCAACAGGGGTTCCTTGCTGATAGTCGACGATTTGCACGCTGTCCAGAAGGACCGCCGCCGAGCCTCCCGTGCCTTCATTGGTCGCGGTGAGCGATAACGAATCGTTATGGCAGATATACGTGATCGGGTAATTCACCGGTGTTTCAGCTACGGCAACGCCCTCGGATAAGCCCGTGGAAAGAATCGTCTCCGTATTGCAATAGGAATGGTCACCTCCGATGTTGATCGTCACCGCGGACCGGCCGCCATTCTGTTTCGCTGTGTATTGCAACACGATCGTATCGGTTTGGCCGGGCTCAAGTGACGAACCTACTGCTGGCTCGCTCAAGATGGCGAAGTCCGAGCCTGTAAGGTTAAAGCCCGTATAGACGAACGCGGTATCACCGGTATTGGTGATCGTGAACGTATGCGTAAGCTGCGAACCCGGTGCCTGCGCCCCGAAATCGTACGTTGGCGGATTAACCGTGACGATCGCATGGCGGACGATGCCCACGCATTTAATGGTATCCGTGTAAGTTGTGTTCGCATCTGAGATGTTCACGCCGTTTGCAACGACGTTCGCGTAGCGGTCAGCAAACCCATTAGCCAGCGTGGGCTTGAATTGCAGATCGACAAATTCAGAGCTATCTTCCGTAAGTTGAAACGGTGCGAAAGAGGAGAATGCGTTAGCGCCGCCATACCTCTCTCCATAGTCAAGAATAGTGACATCGCTCGAATCCGGGCCAATCACCATGAGTTCCTTCACACTGATGTTCCCGCCATTGGTTCCAGATGAGGTATTAATCAGATAGCGACGAACGGTATCGTAAGATTCACACTCGACGGTAAGTGTATCGGTGTAACGGTCCCAACCCATACCCGGCGTAGAGCCATATCCCAGCAGAACCGTGGAGTCCTTTTTGTCGTGCTGGTACAGGCCATTGAGGTTCGTTTCCCAATTCACTACGGTGCCGCTCGATCCCGTTGTGCTTGGATGGAAGCAGAAGCGTAAGGTCTTCTCGGTTGTAATTCCTCCGGGCATGATGGTATCCGGAATCGGACCCTCGAACGTATAATCCGTGGGCAGGTTTAACGCATAATGGTAACTACTGTCGAGAATAAGATTCCATGCACCGATGTTTTCAACGGTAATCTCTTTACATACCGTATCTCCGACCGGCACATTTCCGAAGTCCCAGTTGCCCGCCAGGATAATCGGCGTTGCTTGTTGCCCCATTAGTGGGACGGTATCATTGAGGCACCCGGTGACGAGATCGAGTTTGTCGAAATGCCGATTGGTGTCGATGGAGGTAAAGGTCACGGTAAACACGACGGAATCTCCGGCTATCAGCGTTGCCGGCAAGGTTGGATTCGAAGTGATCGTAAAGTCATTCGCATTCTTGTCGAGGTGCTCCAACACCGCGGTGGGTACGTATATCGAGGGGTAGTTCCCCGTCGAAACAACGTGGAAGGTAAACGTGGAAACCTGTGTGTCGCCGACCTGCGTAACTGGGAATGCGATCGTATCTTGCGACGTCGCAAAGGCAGTGGGGATATAGTGGAGATGTAGCACGGTATCGTTGCCATCGCGATCCACAACATAAACATACGCGTCGGCAGGCTGTGTGGGGTCATCAACCTGAACGTCGAAATCAAGGCTCGAATCGCCGACCTCGAACGGCAATGCCGTCAGAGGGGGCTGGGGGCTCGTGCGGCAATTGGTACTGACGCGCGCGGGCTTTACAAAAAAGCCATCCGGATCCTCGAGAAATATAACGTCCGCAAGGCCATCGTTTCCAGTCACCTCGGGTTCGGAGATATGAACATGCCATGCTCCGCAGCTTGGCGTAATGTCCGCTTTCGGAGCGTTCGGCTGGGCATTCGTTCCATATACTTGTCCAGAGGGAGCGGCATAGCCAGAGATCGTCTTCGCGTCCGGTTCCGTCCGGCCATAGCAATAACAGGCAAACGGCGTGTTTCCATAGATCAGGTAATTGCCGGAAGCTAATTTGTAGGTAAGACCGACCAGCTCGGGATGCAAAGGTATTTGATACGTCTTAATCGCTTGCAGGGCAAGCGAGAGGGGACCGGTCGAAGTGCTATTGAACGTTACGGATATCTTCGAGAGCGAGTCCCTGGTCGTGATAAGATTTATGAATTGGTTGCCATTGTAATGGCTGTTATGAGGCACCATGAAGACCGTGCTCTTCTCCCAATGGTCGATGGGGACCAGGTTCATTTCATTATCGGAACGGTAACTCACCTCGCCGGAGGCGACCCATTGGAAATAATGATATTGGAGCGCGTACATTTTCTTGATGTGTCCGCTGGCATCTCTCGATGACGAATCGGTGAGGAGATCGACCGGGTTTGTAACATTTTCCCAATCGGCGGCCGGCGCCTGATACATGGTCAATGGCTGCGGTCCATATTTATTCATCCCGGACTGACCTTCCGAATATCCAGACCATGCGCTATTTCGCACGTCGGCGGTAAAGAAGCGATATAAGTCGCCGTCGCCACTGGGATTGCAACTTGAACTTCCCGCCGGCATGGTCGGAATGGAGGGATAGTCCGTTCCCCAGCTTTCGAGCGGCGTCATTTGCTCGACCATTCCATCTCGAGGATCTTCGTCGGCCCAACTGCCCTGGGCCTGGGGATCGTTCATCATCCCGCGCTCCTGGCCACCCAGGACGGCGATCGGCTTATCGGCGGCGATCGTCGTTCCGGAAAGGTCGTTCGATAAGGCCGTCGGCTCCGAGCGGATCCAATAGATCTGACCGCGCTGCAAGGTAATCGTTATCGGATGGGGCGAGCTGGTGTAACCCGCTCCAGTATTGTAACCGGTCACGCCGGCATAGGTGGTCGAATTTGGGATGATCGTCACGTTCGTATTGTCGTATGCCGCGATGATCAAACATTCGGAACTCGTGGAATCGGGATTATCCGAATTCGGCGCGTCATCGTGCGGGCAGTCATTCCATGCGGCAATGACGTAATTCTCGCCGAGCGCCGCCGTCGGTATTCCCTGATACAAATTGCCATTGCTCGTTCCTTCCCGATAAAACTGCACGGTGATCGGATAGGTGGAAGTGATGTGCGCCGATTTCCATTCGATCATTTCACCCGGCTTGGTGGGGGTCATGCTATTAGGATCGATGGAATACTGGATGCACTGCCCTCTCTTCAAGTTGGTGAAAGACTTTCCGATATGCTCTAAGCCGCTGGAAGGGTCGAAATAATCGATCGTCACCGTGTTGCCATCCTGGAAGTTTCCGATAAGGAAATATCCGCCAGGCGAGCCATTTTCGAATTGCTGCCACGACTGAGAGAAGGGGATATTTGGCATTTGGCTGAGGAAAAAATCGGTGCCGGCAGCACTGATGCCATCATGCCCGGTCTGCGCCAGCGCGCTCGAAGGCGCGAGGCCGAAGACCACGGCGGCAAGGACTGCCATCGCGAAGGAGCCGAACGCAAAACGAAAAGAAGCAAAAGGTTTCATGGTTTTGATTATTTAGAAAATGCGGAAAGTTGGTTAAATTCGAACTGCAGAAAGTGAAAGCGATTTTGAAAAACGGGAATTCCCTAAAAAGTGCCCGGTTCTGAAAAATACTTCAGAAAAATACTTCAGAAAAATACTTCAGATCCGCCTAGCCGTTATTTCCAAGAACGCGCGAGTACCCGCCGGTTACATTAATTTTACAAAGATTTTTTTTGGGGGGCAACCTGGCCGGAAATTGCTGTGTTCCGTCCAACGGAGCGCGAAGACAGATGATCGCAGCGATACAAAATTCAATGAAATACTTTCGAAGGCGGCCTTTTGAGATTACTGCCATTGTCGGAGCCGCGCTTTTTTTGTCTTCATGCCAACGGGGGACGACCGGAATTGCTATGCCGCCCACACAGGAGAATCCGATTGTTATTCCTCCGGGCTTCCCACCTCCGATTATTCCGGCGGACGATCCGGTTACGCCGGCCAAAGTAACGCTCGGGCGCGATCTTTTTTATGCCACCGAGTTAAGCCGCGACGGGCAGCACTCCTGCGGAAGCTGCCATATTCTTTCGGCGAGTTTTTGCGATCCGGGCAATCACTGGAGTTTCGGCGTGGATGGGAGGCACGGGCCTCGCAATGCTTCCTGCATCGTGAATGAGGCGTACGATACCGCATTCTTCTGGGATGGCCGCGCGCCCTCGCTCGAAGCACAAGTGCCCGTCCCAATTTATAATCCGGTGGAATTGGATAACGATAGCACCACGGTAATAGAATCGCTGAGTAAGAACGTGCTGTATCCACCTCTTTTTACGCTGGCTTTTGGGGACGGAGCGATAACGATGACGCGCATCGCGCAGGCGGTCGCCAGCTTCGAGCGGACCATGATTTCCGGGTCGAGCGCCTACGACCAGTTCCGCGAAGGCGATACATCCGCGCTTTCGGATGCCGCTAAACGCGGGTTTGCGCTCTTCACGAGCAGCACGACGAATTGCAGCGCCTGCCACAGCGGGGTGAACTTCACCGACGATGCGTATCACTCGACCGGTCTGGAATTTCAATATGCGGATGAGGGCCGTGAAGATGTGACGCACGACCCAAATGACAATGGAAAATTCCGCACGCCGACGCTCCGGAATATTGCGCTTACCGCGCCGTATATGCACGATGGCCGCTTCAACACGCTCGTGCAGGTACTCGATCAATATAATCGCGGAGGTTTTCATAATCCGACGCAGGATACGCTCGTCCGGCCGCTTCATCTTACGCAAGCGCAAATGGAGGATATCATTGCCTTCTTAGAGAGCCTTACCGACAGTAGCTTCGTGACGAGAAAAGATTTTTCGAATCCGTTTAATTAGGTGTATAGCGCGGAATTGCACTCCGCATGCGTAGTGTTTGGTTTTGTCAAATAAAAACTCTCCATGAAATACTTCGCACGTCGTCTCGCTTCTTTGTTCTTGTCCGCAATTTGGCTTGGCGCTGCCATCGGTTTTTTTTCAGCCGGTCCCTGTGCCGCGCAGGACTACCATTGGCGGCGGGCTTACTTTCCACACAATAATTCCGACCCGTGGAGTGCGGTTGCCTTCAATCCGCTCTCGCATGGCCGCGTCATTTTCGCCGGGCCTCTGTTTGTAGGGGGCATCTTCCGCTCGGATGACGGCGGAAATACCTGGGTGGAACATGCCACACTCCTCGACACGAATGCTCTTTCTCGGATTAACGATGTGCATCAGGTTTTTTGCCTGCCCAGCGATACGAATATCGTATTTGCCATCACGTCAAATTCCTTATATCGTTCGACCGATGGCGGTATCACGTGGGATGATCGATATAACCATGACACGCTTGGCGGCGGTTTGGGATTGGGTTTTGGCGGTATCGATGCCGAATGCATGGCCTATAGCGCGAAAGAAAATGCGATTTATTATGGAGAGCCGCCGGATGGCGGCCTCTTCCGGTCTATCGATTCCGGAGCCAGTTGGACACAGCTCGATACCACTTCCGATTCGATCCGGTTCTTCTCGATGGATGTTTCGCAAGACGTGCCCCCGTCGATTATTCAAAGCACCGATTTCGACGGGAGTTTCGCCTTTTCTTCGGATGAAGGAAGCTCCTGGGCCGTCACGTTTCGTCCAGATGCATATTTTGAGTCTCCGAAGATCGTGTTTTCCTGGCAGGCTGTTAATTCAACCACTGGGAAGCATTCTATCGCCATTGCTCAACAATGGAAACGAGTGGAGTCGAGCAATGACTCATCCTTCCTGAGCACGACGGATGGCGGAGCCTCATGGCAAATCCTGAATGGGCCGGCGTTTGCTTGGGGTCTCGACATCGATCAACGAACTTCCATGCTTTCGAAGCCGCGAGACCCAGCCTATCCGCGACCATTGCACTTTTTTACGGGGCTGTTCGATGCCAGGCAGGATACGGGAAACGGGATGGTGCAGGAAACCACCGATGGCGGTCTTTCCTGGCATTCCATAAATTTCCCGCAAGGTGTGCCGGGCGATACTTTGAACCCAATTGTGCAGGAAGTGTGGGTCATCAAATACGATACGACTTCCGGGCGCATTGCCGTGGCCACCGATTCCGGTATCTATATCGCCGATCCATCGAGCGGTGTTGCCGAAGCGCCGCCGCCCACCCCGCCCATTCAACTCACGCAGGACGCAGATTTCGTAACGCTCTCCTCGCAAATGCCCATCGCATCCATCCGTGTCTTCGATCTGGCAGGCCGGCAGATTATCGAATCGGATCCCATGCGAAATATCTTTCGAATTAGCATTGCGCAATATCCTCCCGGCGTGTATGCAATCGAAGTGTTCGTCGAGGGCCAGCCGCCATTTCGCAAGATCGTGGAGTGGTAGGTTATCTCAAATACACCAGCTTGCTCGTCCGCGCCGCGCTTCCGAAGATTCCCAGCCCTCCCTGCACATCGAGCGTGCTGTTATTGAACTGGGAACCGGAGAGATAAAGCCCAAGCACATAGTCCTCGTAATTTTTATCGAGCGCGAGCGCGCGAATAGCGTTCAATCCGTAGCGCGTGAACTGCGGCCATACGACCTGCTCGTCCGTCGAAAGAATGAAGAAGCGGTACCGGCCCATCGCCGCGCTATCACCCACGGCGCTCGAAACGGCATCGAGAATCGTATCGGCATTCGTATCGAGCGAGATCGCCTCGATCCCATATCCCGCCGAGCCGGGACTGGGTGACCACCACATAAGAATCCCCGGCGAACCTAAGCTATCAACGAATTTTGGATAGGTCACGGAATCCACCGCGGTAAGAGAAAGCCGCTGCCCATTCAGCGTTACCGAATCGAGATGAATAGATGATGGTACTGTCGTCGTAGCCGTTGCAACTTGGCCCAGCGCTTCCACGCGTAGCGTATAAGTTGTGCCCGGTTGAATGACGATCGGATGATCGCTCAAATATCTTCCACCGGGAACGAATGAGGAATCGTTATGCAAACGATAGACGGAATCGCCAGTAGAAAGTGTAACGATGGCATTGCTCACTCGGTCGTTGCCGCTCGTGCCAGTGATTGGAATCGACTCGCGAATGACGATCGAATCGAGCGGCTCGTTCGCATACAAATAGCCCTGAATAGCGATCTGCGGCGAGAAGGTGGATTCGTTCACTGAGGTACAAGCATCGAAGAGCACTGGTAACATGAACAACATGCAATCGCGCACGAACCGCGTGAATCCCCGCGGTCTCCTTTCGCCACTCGCCATTCGCCACTTGCCGTTCGCCATTTAGTAGGTTACCTCCAATCCCAGCGTTGGAATGATCGGCAGCAGCAGCACATCGGAAACTTGCGGCGGCTGTTTTTGTGTATCGGTGACGCGGAACCAGACATTCCGGTGGTTGTAAAGATTGAACACATCGAGCGACGCCTTCGCGTCCTTGCCGAACATTAGGAACGAATACGTAAGGCTTGCGTCCGCGCGATTGTAATCGGGTAATCGTTCCCCGCCCATCGTGCCGGGAATATCGAGATTCTGCTCGAAACCTGTCTCATCGAAGGCGAGATGATAATATCCTATGTCGGAAGTGTAGGCTTGTCCGGTCGCGTAAGTGAATGTTGCGCCGGCAGTCCAGCGGTCGGAGAATTTGTAGTTCAGCACCAGTTGAATGTCATGCCGCTCGTCGTAGGTGGGATAAAACGGCTGGCCGTTGTTTAACTCCGGGATTTGCTCGGTGACCCACGAAAGCGTATAGCCGATCCATCCCGTCAGGTTGGCGAGCCGCTCTCGAAGAAATAACTCCATTCCATACGCCTGACCCGTTCCGGTCGGCAATAGTTCCGCGATCGAATTGGACATGAACTTCGCCTCGTTATATTCGACGATATTATCCAGCTTCTTATAATACAGATCGCAGGAAACGAACGTGGGTTCCGAGGGGTAGCCGCTCAATTCCAGAATGTACTGGGTGCTTTTGCTCGGCGGCAGCGGCGCGGTTCCCGGAATCCAGAGATCGAAGAATGTAAATTCTCCCGCGGTAACCAAATGCAAAAACTGATGATAAATTCCGGTCGATGCTTTAAGAGACCACAGCGGATTTAGTTGGTACGCAACCGTAAGTCGCGGATCGAGCGTCATCGCGTTCGCAAGATCGAGCCACTCGGCGCGCAGGCCATAGGTTGCAGTGATTCGATCGGTCGCTTTCCACTCGTCCTGTGCGTACATCGAAAGATAATCGGGCACGCCGCCCGTATCTTTGAGCGGTTTGTTCGTCGAGCCGAGCGTATTATAGAAGTTAAATCGGAATTGGGAAAGTCCCGCGCCCATGCGAATGTCATGCGCATCGTTCGGCATCCAATCGGCATCCTCTTTTACGGAACGTTCCTGAATGCCATTATCGAATTCGAAGGGGCTCTCCGTGATGTTGCCAAATGATTGCGAAGAGTAGGCGCTATACCCCGCGAAGGTGCGCGCCGAAAGTTTATCCGAAAAAATATGCGTCCACTCGGCGCTCGCAAGTTGGTTGCCCCAGTTCAGCGTCAGTTCCACATAGCCATTCGAAGGATAATACAAATGATCGCCGCCCAAATAACCGGAGAAACTGAGATGATCGGCCGGGCCTAAATGCTCGTCGATTTTTGCATTGAGATCGTAAAAATAGTATTGCGGCAACCGGATAGTATCGCCCAGGATTTTCTGGGCGTTCGTGGCATTCAGGAATTCGTCGATATACGTTCGGCGTCCGCTGAGCAGTATTGAACCGCCGGGAACCGGAAATTCCAAAGTCTGCCGTGCGCTGATGAGGCTGAGCGAAGTTTTGCCGTGGAACTCATTCGGATCGCCCTCGCGTGTCGTTACATCAAGTACGCCGTTCAGCCGCCCGCCATATTCGGCAGGATAGCCCCCTTTGATTAGATCGACACTTTTGATCGCATCCGTATTGAACGTGCTGAAAAATCCGAAGAGATGTGTCGGATTATAGATCACGTTATCGTCGAGCAGGATTAGGTTTTGGTCCGGTGGGCCGCCCCGAATATAAAGTCCATTCGAAATCTCGCTCTGCGCTTTCACTCCGGGAAGCAGTTGCAGCACGCGAAAAAGATCGCTCTCGCCGCCAATGGCCGGGACTTCCTCGATCGTTTTTGGTGTGAGGAGAATTCGGCTCACGCTCGTCCGCTCGATTTCGCGTTCCCGCTGGCTTTCGACCGTGATTTCCTCTCCCTGAATGCTGGTGGTAGGAAGATCGAAGTTTAGCCTGGTGGTATCGCCATCCGCGAGCGTCACAAATTTCGCTTCGGAAAAATATCCCAGAAGATGCACCTCGATCTTGAACGACCCGGCGGGCAAATCTCCAATGATAAAATTCCCATTCCCATCGCTGATGGCCCCTCGGTGTAACTCGACGAGTTCGATGCGCGCGCCGGGAAGCGCCTCGTGCGTCGCGCTATCTCCGACGACTCCGGTAAGCGAGGCGGTGTTATGCTGGGCAAAAAGGGAGGGACAAATCTGAAAGAGGAAAATAAATACGCAGATTCCTCGTTTCATAATTTATCATTCATAATTCATCATTGCCCTCAGCGCACTTCTTCCCACACCTGATTCGCGGAGCGATTCCGCACGAGCACGGCGAAGCCATTGCGAATCCAATCGAGATACACTCGCGCGTAACCATACTTGCGGTAGCGGCGCGGCGATTCATAGACAAGCAGTTTCGAATCGAACTTCACGCTGCCCATGGCGCGCAATCTTCGGAAGAGATCGAAATCCTCGCCGGCGGCCATGCGGGGGTTATAACCGTTCAGCGCTTCGAACGCTTTGCGCCGTACGATTTGGCACTCACCCCGGCCCATACCGAGGCCGATCACATTCGCGGCTCTGACGTACTGGTTGAAATACGCATGGAAGAAGAAATCGCTCCATCGGCGCTCCTCCGGCATCACCTCGACGCGCGTGGCCAGCGCGGCGATGGACTCATCGACGGCGAATCGCTGGATTACGCGGTCGAGAAACATTCCGACATCGGCGATCATCGTATCGGCATTTAGAAAAATGAGAAGATTGGCATGGGCAAGCTCCGCGCCGCGATTGCGGCCTTCGGCAATCGTTTGGCGCCACGGCGCTTCGTGCGTGGCGATGAAATCCGCATACGCGGCGGCGATTCCAATCGTATTATCGGAGGATCCGCCATCGCTCACGATAAGCTCGATTCCAAACCGCGACTTGATCGGCCCGGAAAATTGTTGAAGGCAGCGTTCGAGCAACTTCTCCTCGTTCTTCGTGGGGATAATAACGGAGAGCAGCGGCCGGTCCGGCAGCGTGATTTGGACGAGCGGCGAAGAAGGATTGCCCCTCGTGCGCCGCGAATAAATTCTCCTTTGATTCATGTCAAAAGTTGAAATAGTACCGTTAATTCCAGTTTCCGCATCTCGCCCGGCGCGAGTTCAAAGTTCCATATCGGCAGGATAATGGACCCCTGATAAATCCGCTCGAAGCCGCCTTCGGAGAGCGAGATGGATTCGATTGGAAATCTCACAATCTCCGTGGCTTTCTCGGCTCGAAGGTCGATCGCGAATTTCAAATATTCATCGACAAGTCGGATATTCTCCGCGCCAGTGAGGCTGCCGAAGCTATTTAATTCCGGCCATTCGAGCCGCCGTCCCGCCGATTCGAAATACCGGTCCGGCGCCGAACCCGCGAGCAGATTGAACGCCCATTCCGATGCAAATCGTAAACGAAGCGGCGCTTGCGATTCGTTCGTAATGGCGTAGGTCACTTTTAAATCACTCCCGCGTTCGGAAAGCGCAAGGTCTTTCGTCAATGTGACGGGATTCCCCTGCACGTTACCCGCGCGCGTGAGCAGCAAGTTGCCCTTCTTATTCCAACCCCATTCGAACGGAAAAGTCACAAAGTCTCCCCGCTCTTCGAACCGCATGGCGCGAAGGTCATCCACGGTCGCGCCCTCGTTCAGGAAATGCTCGATCATGCAGCCATGACGGTAGGGATCATACACAAGCAGTTTTTCGAGGCCGGATTCTTTGGCTCTCATTCCTTCGTGAATCGAAGCCGCGTGGTGGGCGCCGTCCCCGGCGCCCGCGATTTTCGCGTGATACGCTTCACGCCGGCGCGAAATAATATTGGTAGCGTTGAAGTTACGCGGCTTGAAGTCGATTTCCGCGATCATCCCACCAAGCGACGGCTTCCCATAGAGCGAAAAAATGCGCGATTCGAGAATGACTTCATCCGCTCCATCGCAATCGAAATCCGTTTGCTCCATTCGGACGTCCGCAAGACGCTCTGCTTTGTCGAGCAACGCATCGGCGCTTACGAGCGCGGAATAATTTGCATGTCGCAAGTTCGAAAGGTAAATCCCTCCGAAGACTCCGTGCCAATACGGGTCGTTACACTGGGAGCGGAGCAATTCCCGGTGGGCTTCGTCCGTGTTCACGCCATCGTTCTTCAATCGTTCGATTCGCGCGCTGCTGCGGAGAACGTGCTTATGAAGATGGTTCGACTCTGGATATTTTGTGAAAAAATTCCGCCAATAGCCGCCGCGCACGAAGGGACGGTATTGCTCCCAGCGTGCTTTGTCCTCGTCAAGTTGGTGAATAAAATCCTCATAGAGCTGGTTCGCCTCCGCCGTGGGTAGTGCCCACTGCATCATTTCGGAATAGCTCGCATTGGGAAGATAAATCCTGCCGCGAGGTGGAACACGCGCGAGTGCCTCGCCGGGCGGCAGCATCGTGATCCAGCCCGCATTCTCGGTAAGCTTTTGAAAAAACTCATTGAGCCAACCTTCGCCATAAACAGACTCGTACGTTTGCGGCCACACGCCGAATTTCTCGCCATCGTCGGCGAAGGTGACGATATTCGTTCCAGACTCGCTTGCCGCGTCGCGCAGGACTTGAATGGTCTCATCCACTGGGCGAAAGGGAATGGTATAACGCAGCGCCTTTGAAATAGGAAAGACCGCGAGCAATTTGCCCTTGTCTTCCGTCAAATAATATCCATTGAGTTCGTTATCGCTCAGACCTGCGTGAAGAAAATGAGTATCATCGAGGAGCACGTAACGAATACCGGCATCGTGCAAAACCGAAGCGAGCGGCTGCTCCCACACGCGCTCTGCAAGCCAGAGGCCGATCGGCGTAGTGCCGAATTGCTGTTTCAGACGCTCGGTGAGAAGCCTAATTTGGGCTTGCTGATCCTGTGGAGGAATGACGGAAAGAATCGGCTCGGAGAACCCGCCGGAGATCATTTCGATCTGTCTGCTTCGAACCATCGTGCGCAATTTTTCCAAATGCTCGGGGTGATGCGCCTGAATCCAATCGAGCAAAAGTCCCGTGAAGTGTGTCGCAAAACGAATGGCGGGATATTTCGCGACTAATTCGAAAAACGGATGATACGATTTCTCGAACGCTTCTTCGATTACGTGATCGAAATTGCCAAGCGGCTGGTGATTGTGAGTCGCGAAGGTGAAGATGACCGATTTCATGGAGAGTTTCTGAAATGAGCGCAATTGTAGCCGTGACCTTCAGGTCACGGTGTGTATAATCCATTGTATTGTTTTTCCCCGTGACCTAAAGGTCACGGCTACGAAGGCCTCTATTATCCAGCCGGTTTGAGGGCGAGGATTCCGCTCTTTACTTGTTGGAAGCTCGTCGTGGCAAGTCCGCCGATCGTTTTTACATCGAGCGGAAATTCCAAAAGCACATGGAGCGCGCTTAGTGTAAAAAGCAGCTTGATGCCAAGATTGTAGTCGATAAGATAGCCCGCGATCGCGAGAAGCCAAATCCCTCCCACGCTCGCGAGCCGAAGTCTCGAAACTTCATGCCAGCGAATAATTTTCGTTTTGGAGAACCAGTTGAGATAATGATATAGATAGGCGAAAGCGATGAACCGCATCACGGCGACGGCCCCGGAGGAAAATTCGAAGGGATCCGAAGCGAGATTGCCGGCAGGGGAGAGGTGGAAGAACCGAAGCAACAGGACGTTCAGATCGCCAAAGCCGCCAGTGTAGTGGGTAAGAACAAACTCATCCGCTACGCCAGCTCCGGGCATGGGACGGTATGCCAGCAACAGCCAGGCAAGCCCCAGAAATACAACGAACGATAAATATCCCGTTCGGCTGGCGGACTTCACCGAACCAAAAAGAATGAAGCAGCCGGTGAATACGAATACGTGAACGATCGTTAGCAGGAGCAGTCCCGAAATAACGGTGGACATGCTGAACGGCACCAGCCAGACAAACAAAATAACCATGATAAGTAAGGCTATCCGTGGTGCCCATCCTCGCGTCTCGGCCAGAACAATGGAGCTTAAGAAGGCGGCGATGATTAAATTCGGCATCGCGGAACGGAGCGCGACGCCGGCCAGGGTTGTGGCGCCAAAAATAACGCCAACCGCTATGAGCAACCACGCATCGTGCTTGCGCCCAGTGTAATAATTGCGGTCGTGAAGCCAGGAAATCTCCGTCAGGTAATGCAATGGGCCAAGCACGGCATACGCGATAAGAAAGAGATAAAACGGCCAAGCAAACGCGAGCAAAGCCGAAAGGAGCATGAGAGCAATGTTCAAAACATTGATCTGGTCGGTCATTCGTTTGGCCTGAGCCGCGTCCCGCTTCATCGTCGATGAAAAACCTTCCGGTCGGCTTTTAGTTGCCGAATTCAGCCCGCGAAATCCACGCGCACCAGCTTTTTCTCCTCGCGCTGGAAATCGGGGTAGCCTTTCAAATCAAGCGGCTTTGCTTCGATCGAAGTAACGCCCTTCAGTCGATTCGCTAGTTGGATTTCTTCCGAAAGGTCTCCGCCCTTGAGTGAGAAAAGCACCCCGTCCGGTTTTAGCAGTTCGCGCGACCACTTTACCAAATCCTCTAATGGCGCGACTGCCCGCGAGATGATAACGTCATACGAATGCGCCTCCTCGGGAGCTTTTGCAAGTTCCTCCGCGCGCGCCGCGATCGCGCGGATGCCGGTTAGTCCCAAGTTGGCAATCATCTCATTCACGGCGGCAATCTTCTTTTGTGTGGAATCGACAAGCGTCATATCGAGCGATGGGATGACGATCTTGAGCGGAATTCCCGGCAGCCCGCCGCCCGTGCCAATATCGAGCACACGCGTATTTTGAAAATCATAACCGCTGATGGCCGGCATCGCGAGCGTGAGCGAATGCAGAATGTGCCGGTCGAGGATGTGCGCCTCGTCCTTGCGGGAGATGAGATTGATTTTGGAGTTCCAACGTGTGAGGAGCCGAGCATAAGCTTCCATTGCCAAACGCATGGTGTGATCAAGCATCAGCCCGTTCTCTTCGCAGATAGTTGCAAGTTCGGTGATTATCATTGTTGAGTTTTCAGGAACAAACTTCTCTCGCCTTCGCTTCCAGCATGGTCGCATTCGTGCTACAATAAGCACCTAAATCTTCTCATGCTGCGCGGAACAGAATTACGCATTCAAAATCGGTTCGAGACTACTTCGCTCGAAGCCTTCGACGATGGCTGGGATGATCGCTCATGCGATTCGCCGGAGCCGATGGAGCTTCCGGTCGTCCAGACCGAATTTTTGCCCGATCATTCAAAATCGATCCTTTCGAAAAATGACAGCCCGGACTTGGGTTTCACCTATTCGGTAAACGTCTATCGCGGGTGCGAGCACGGCTGCGCTTATTGCTACGCGCGGCCTACACATGAATATCTCGGTATGAATGCTGGCATCGACTTCGAATCGAAAATCATGGTGAAGCATGACGCACCGCAGCTTCTTCGCGAGGCGTTCGAGAAGCGGTCGTGGCAACCGCAATATATTATGATGAGCGGCAACACCGATTGCTACCAGCCCGCGGAGCGCGAGTTTGGAATCACGCGAAAAATGCTCGAAGTATTTTTGGACTACCGGAATCCGGTTGGCATCATTACCAAGAACGCGCTTATTCTGCGCGATTGCGATCTACTCACCGAAATGGCGAAGCTTCATTTGGTCAGCGTATTCTTTTCCATTACGACGCTGGATCGGGATCTCTCGCGGAAACTCGAACCGAGAACCAGCACGCCGGAACGCCGTTTACATGCGCTACGAACGCTCGCCGAAGCTGGAGTTCCAACCGGTGTAATGATCGGGCCGGCTATTCCTGGATTGAACGATGAAGAAATCCCCGCGATCCTTCGTGCCGCGCGAGAAGCGGGAGCGAAATCGGCGGGATATAACATGGTGCGGCTTCCGTATGCCGTGCGGCCCATCTTCGAGGAGTGGCTCGCGAAGAATGTGCCGCTCGAAGCGAAGAAAATAATGGCTCGCATTCAAATGGTGCGCGATGGCAAAATGAACGATCCCGAATTCGGCAGCCGGATGCGCGGCACCGGGGGATACGCGGATTATATTAAAGAGCTATTTCGTAAAACTTGCAAACGACTTGGCTTGAATGAAGAGCGGTCGCATCTCACGACCGAGCATTTCCGGCGTCCGAGTGCGATGACGCTATTCGATTGAAGATGGTGTTCTCTGCGCGATGACAAATTCCATTGCCATTGTCGGAGGAGGCGCGGGAGGTATTTTCGCGGCATTAGCGGCACGGCGGGCCGCGAAAGATGCGGGCATGAATCTCGATGTGCATCTTTTCGAGCGCAATCCTCGGCTTGGCATCAAAATTTTAATTTCTGGCGGCGGCAAGTGCAATATTACCCATGCCGGTCCGGCGGATGAATTGCTGCGCGAAGGATTTCCGCGCGTGAGCGAACAGAGATTCCTGCGGAGCGCGATGTACCGCTATACAAATGCGGATGTTCTCGCGCTGCTTGCGCGCCATGGCGTCGCGTGTCACGCGCGAGAGAACGGGCGCATTTTTCCAGATTCCGGCCGTGCCGAAGATGTGCTATCGGCATTTGAAAAAGAACTTCGCTCGGAATCTGTAATTCTCCATACCAAATCGCGCATTGAATCAGTCGAACCCCATGATGGCGAATGGCGGATTTCATACAATGGTGAGTGTCTGAACACACGGGCGCTGATCCTCGCAACCGGCGGCACGAGTTATTCCAAAACCGGAACGACGGGTGACGGAATCAACTACGCCGAGCAACTTGGGCATTCGATCGTCCCCGTTCGAGCCGCGCTCGCGCCGATTTATTTGAAGCAGCCGCCTTTGCAGGAAATAGTCGGAATCGCATTCCGAAATGCCGAAATATATGTGGTTCGAACGACCAAGCACGCCTCAGTTGGAAAAATGCTCGAAACGGCTCGGGGAGATATTCTCATCACGCACCGAGGTCTTTCCGGTCCCGCAGTATTAGCCATCAGCAATGCGGCTGGGAAATTATCCGAACAGGGTCCCATTTCGATCGAAGTGAATCTACTTGGGAATTCGGAACAAAAGACTCGCGATCTTCTTATCTCGGAGCAGCAAGCAAGGCCGCAGCAACAAGTGGCAACCTGGTTAGAAGAAGTGCTTCCAAATCGGTTCGTGCCATTTGTTCTCGCGCAAGCGGATGTTCCGAACGACCGACGCTGGAATGCGCTCACGCGCGAAGAGCGGTCCCGCCTTGCCACGACTCTGCTCCGCTACCACTTCGGCGCGGTTGCCGAAATTCCACTTGAACGCGGGGAAGTGACTTCGGGAGGAGTGGCGCTTACCGAAGTCGATCCAAAGACCATGATGTCGCGGCTTCTGCCGGGACTCTTCTTCGCCGGCGAAATGATGGATATTGCGGGCGAGATCGGCGGGTATAATCTTCAGGCCGCCTATTCGACCGGATGGGTCGCCGGCGAGGAAGCCGTGAAGTTTCTTTCCATTCGTTAAGCCTCGCACTAAGAACATACTACGAAGCGTTTAGGACTTTGTGAACCATGCCACTCGCCGCCGAACCATTCGACCACGAATGAGGATCAATGCGAAAGCTTTCGCTATAATAATCCTGCTTCTTGCCGGCTGCCGAACGGTTTCGCCGATCCGTGAATTGCATCCGGCTTTTTCGCCCGATATTTCGCGCGTCATGCTCAAAAGCGGGACGGTCGTCTTATTCAACAAGGACTTCGGATGGTACAATCAACAAGCCGGGACGATCGAGGGCATAACGGCGGATAGCCAGCATGTCGAATACCATCTTACACAGTTAAGTAAAGTAGAGACGGTCCGAACGTACTCGATCGTGCCGGCAATCTATACCGCCGGCGCGATCTTAGGCTTTGTGATTTATGTGATAGCGCACCTGTTGGCGTTGATATAAACCTATCGGTGAAAGGTGGAATTACGCCGCGTTTCAGCGGTGCCGATGAAGATTCCTATGCCGTCGCCCGAGATATTCCATTGAGGATTGGCACCGCCCGTGCCGAAGATGTCGCCGCTATTGCCAAAGTTGTTATAGGTTTTAATAAAGTTATAGTATGCCCCATCGTAACTCTCGACCACGGCTGAAACGAAATAGTTCGAATCTCTGGGATCCAGTGATTCGAATTGAAAGATCGGTAAAAACCCCGCTGAATTTACCTCGCTCGCCGGATAGAGGTTATAGAGATCCCCACCAATATAGTATGATGCCTCGCTGTAATTGGAATCGACGTCGGCAATGGAATCGTACACTAAGGAGTACGCTTCACCCGCCGTCACGGGCTCAATACCGGCTTCCAGCGTTCCTCCAAAACTGAAGAAGGTATCGGAGTAATACGAATTGTATCGGTAGATTTCAGTGTCCCATCCGATATTATCGAATTGAAAAATCGGAATAGCCGGTGGGTTCGGAACGAGCGTCGAAGCCCACGCATGAAGTCCATTCCACTGCACATCGATCGAATACGTTTTGCCGCTTTGAACAGTATCGTGAAGGGGATCGGTAAAAAATCCCAAGCCGATAGATTGAAGCGGAATGGAACGCCCATCGACCGTGATCGAAACCTGCGCATTTGGAATGGCGGCCTGATTCGGATCGTATTGTACCGAGAGCGGCAGCGTGTGGGTCACGGAAATGCTATCGATCGGCTCATCGGCATTCAGAAATCCGCGAATGACAATATGATTGACATACGGCAAATCCGTGGCAGGGACAACATTCTCGCAGCCGGTAGCTATCGCGGCCAGCGCAAGAAACACGAAAACCGAACGAATGCGAATCATGGCGATTAAAATTTGCAGCTTAATCCGAACGTCGGAATGATAGGAAATAGCGTGATCTGATGCAATTGATACGGCGGCTGCGTCGTGCCCGTGGGACCGTAATTCGAGTAATTCTGTTCGACATATTCCGAGAATACATTCATGTGATTGTAAGCATTGTAGATATTGATCGAAACTTCCCACGGAAGATGGAACCACGAAAACGAATGCGTGAAATTGAGATCGAGTTTGTGAAAAGGTGGAAGCCGAAAGCCATCTCGCGAAGTGTAATCCGTATTCAGGTCATAATATTGATTGCTATTGCCCGGACTTGGATTGATCGCGTATTGCCCCGTTGGCATGGTATAAGCCTGCCCTGTTGCATACGTCCACGTAGCCCCGAATTCCCAGGTCTTGCCCAGGCGATAGGTTATAACCGCCTGAATATCGTGCCGCTCGTCATAGCGCGGATAAAAAGGCTGGCCGTTGTTCAGCGCTGGGAACTGATCTATCACCCAGGAGAGCGTATATCCTAACCAGCCGGTGAAGGCGCCGATCTGCTTATTGAGAAAGAATTCGATGCCGTAGGCTTTGCCGGTTCCCGATGTGAACGAGGATTCGAGTGGAACATTCAGCGAGAACGTAGCCGTGTCCTTGTACTCATAAAGATTCCACATGGACTTGTAATATGCTTCGACGGAGAAGAAATATTCGCTGTTAAATAAATGCGTCTGCATTCCGAGAACGCCCTGAATCGCTTCTTCGGGTTTGACGGTCGCGGTCGATGGAAACCATACGTCTGTCGGCAGCGCAATGTCGTTGCGCGTAATGAGGTGCAGAAATTGATTGCCAACGGAGAAGGCGCTCGTAAGTTGCACATCGTTCGTCAGATTGTACGCGAAGGCCAGCCGGGGTTCGGCACGGAAATATGCGCCATCCTGGAAATAATACAATCGCATGCCGAGATTGCTCGAAAGGCGCGGCGTGATCTTCCATTCGTCCTGTCCATATAGCGCGGCGTCGATCGAATTAAAGATGGTCGGGTTCTGGTCGATCTGCGCGAAGTCGGCGATATTGGCGGAGGCATCGGCGCGGAACCGGTGATTCGTTGCTTCGATGCCGAATTTAAAGGTGTTCGACGTATCAGGAAAATACTGCGCATCGCCGTGCAGCGTGTAATCGTGAATGCCAGAGACCGATTTGAAATTATTATCTGGCGGCGCATCGAAGTGCTTATCCTCCAAATCCGCGCTGAAGGTATAATCGGTATAAATCGCGCTGAAATTCGTGAAAAGATCGGGCGAGACGATATGCGACCACCGAAGATTGGCGGTCGCATTTCCCCAATAAATATTCGAGACGTTCGAATCGGACGCGATCGGCGTTCCGAACACATCGCGACCGAAATATCCGCTCAGGAACAGATGGTCGTTCTCGCCGAGCTTGTAATTGACCTTGCCATTCAAGTCGTAGAAATAATAATCGGGCGTGACCGTATTCGAATCCTTCGGCGCGAGCGCGTAGAGTAAATCGAGGTACATGCGGCGGCCGGAGATCATAAACGTGGAATTATCCGAGAGCGGCCCTTCGAGCGTGAGGCGAGAATCGATCATACTAATGCCGGCGGTTCCCTCGATCTTTTCTTTCGTTCCCTCTTTCATCGTAAGATCGAGGACGCTCGAAAGCCGCCCGCCATATTCGGCCGGGAACGCGCCTTTGATGAGGTGAATATCCTGAATCGCGTCCGAATTGAACGTGCTCATAAAACCGGCGAGGTGCGAGGGATTATAAACGATGACGCCATCCAGCAGCGTTAGGTTCTGGTCCGGCGAGCCGCCGCGCACATAGAGGCCACTCGAAATTTCGCTCGATGATTTCACGCCGGGCAGCATCTGGAGCGCTCGAAAAATATCGGTTTCGCCGCCGAGCGATGGAAGATGCTGGAGCATTTCGGGCTTGACATCGACCGAGCTGATCGAGCTTACCGGAGCGCGCTCTTTCTCGCCCTGGATGGTAACTTCTTTCTCCGTCGCCTCCACGTCCAGCCCTACGTCGATACGCAAAGCCTGGTTGCGAACGACAATGTTTCGAATGCCGGGCTTATATCCCAGCGATTTTACCACGAGTGAGTAGCTTCCCGGCGCCACGTTCGCAATCGAGAAAAATCCGAATTTGTTTGTAATTGCGCCGCGCAAAGGGTGTCCTATAAGAGAGGAATCAGCGTAGATCATCGCGGCGGCGCCGATAACGGTTTCGCCCGACGTTCGATCGGTTACGACGCCGGCAACGGAAAACGTTTGCGCCATCGCCGGAGTAAAACCGCCGACGGCGGCGAGCGCAACCCACGAGAAGCAAAAGACCAACGACTTCATGGAACGAAGTGATGAATAGGCGATATTAATTGTTAAAAAGAACCGCGTGCGGAGTCAAATAGTCGCACACAGCATGAAAACCGGAATTTGCCATCCAGCTTTCTCCCGTCAGGGACGAGCAGGGGAAATCCCGGATTTAATCGAATTCCTCCAAATCGATCGAATGAAACTCCTCTCCGTTTTTTATGGTACGCGAAAAAGCCTTCTCCTTATCCTTCCGCTCCTGTTGCTGGGCAGCTATGCCGTGCATGAAGCGGTAGGGCGGTCGGGAGGTATCACAGGACAATCGAAGATTGGATGTGGAACTCTTAACAATGGATGTCATAGTGACTCGAAATCCAGCGCGACCGTCGTTTCACTCTCGACCGAATCTTCGCAGATCGTGGCCGGGCAAACGTATATCTTTCGGATTTCCGTCGCAAATGCAGACCCTTCGGAGGTTGCCGCCGGATGCGATATTACCGCCGATAAAGGTACACTTGCAACCAATGGTTACGGTTCCGGTCTGCAAGCATATTATGGCGATCTGACCCATACCTCGCCACGTTACTTCACCGGCGATAGTGCCGTCTGGACTTTCCAATATACAGCCCCTGCTAAAACTGGACCGACGCATATTTATGCTGCCGGAAATGCAGTCAATCGCGATTACGCTGCCGATGCCCAGGATCATTGGAACTTAGCGATCGATACGCTTACCATTGTTTCCTCTGGCGTCACGCCGGAGACGAATCCCTCCGCGGATATTCATATCGTTCCGAATCCTTCCGTGACGGGCCGGTTCACTCTCATCGCCACGGGATGGACCGGTCCATCCGAGCTGGCTGTTTCCGATCCGGCGGGAAGAGTCCTGCTGCGAAAAAGCCCCCTGCTTGCAAGCGAATCTCCGCTCGATCTTTCCGCGCTTCCGAATGGAACATACTTCGTTTCCATTCGATCGAAGGACGGACAATCCTTCGTTAAGCGAGTCCTGATTGACCGGTAAGGATGGTATGGAGCTTGCTTTAGCTTGCTCAAGATTTGGAAATGGGAAAGATAAAGCAAGTGTCCACACTGCGGCTCCGCAATCCCGCCCGCCCGAATTCTGTGCCGTGTCGCCTCCAGCCCAAAAACATCGAGCCGTCACCGCGAGTTAACTTACACTTTGCGACTCCCCAGCCGCCGCTCGCTCCGCCTGATCGAGATGCCGGTGCTCGTGGACTGCCGTCATACAAAACGCAGAGTAAACATTATAATGCACACGAGCGTGGAACGCTGACACCACTCTTCCCATGCCGAGTTGTAAGCCATCGGATTCTCGAATGGTGTGAATCACTTCTTCCTGGAGTTTTCGAAACCGTTCAAGCTCCTCAGAAATATTCATCATGCTTTGAGATACGAATGGCGCGGTCGTCTTGAATTTCGCAATTCGACCTTTTGAAGAGAGACTCTTGACCAAAAACCAGCCGATAATATCAAGATGATATTTGCCCGTATGCTTCGGTTTGGATTTGATCCTCGCCAACGCCCTGCGAACATTCTCTATCATCTTTTCGCTCGTCCAGTTCAAATGCCAGATACACTCGATGGCTGACCATCGCTCCGGTCCCGGCTTTCGCTGCCAATCATTTTCGGAATACTCGCGCTCCATTTTCGCAACCCGTTCCGTTGCTGATTGGAATTGGGAGATGAGATTGGAAAGCTGAGGAGAAATCGCTGACTCGTTATCGAACATAAAGTATTCTATCAACTAAATCGGAATTTTGGTCGAGAGCTTTCAAAACACGCCGAAGCATCTCGCCAATCGGAACTTGAGGGCAGGTGATAATACCATAATGATGGCGGCCCGATTCTATATATTCGCTATGCAACCGGGTATAATCACCACGATTAAAAGTGACAAACACGCGTCCCGAGTTAACAGCTAAATTCAGTTGATCGGAATCGTCATCGCCGGAAGTTCCGATTTCCTGAACTCGAATGGCATCGATGCCTCGCGTTCGAAGCGCCCTTGCAAGATCGCCCGGCATATCTTCATCGAGCAAAAGCCGGTGATTCACGAGAGACGATTCGCTACTTTAGCCATTGCTTCCCAGTGATTCACATCGTTGTTTTCTGCGATGTTCTCATCGATCTCGGACTTGTGATCGAAGTAATAACTCAGTGCGGAAAAAACCTGACCGAAGTTAAGGTATGGCAGCGTGATCAGGATTTCATCGACCGACATTCCCATATTGAAGTATGTGGCGATGCTACGCACCGGCGTGCGAGTTCCCTCCACTATCGGAACCCCGCTCAGAACGCGGGGATCGGACGTGATGTGTGCATAACCAATTTGCTGCGCTGCTGCTGCTTGCATAAAATGAATAACCCCGCCCGCCCAAATTCTGTGCCCTGCCGCGCCACCCGCGAATGCCGCCCGCAGCCCGAATAGAAGTTCCTACCCGCACCGCGCACTGGGAACCGCCGCAGGCAACTCCGCCCGCGGGAATTCTGTGTCCCGGCAAAGCCAGAATAAATTTACTTTATTCCCAACTTTTCGTATCCTTTCATCACTTCTGCAATATCGAAATAGAAGGTTCTATCGCCATCATCCGTGGTGACTTCCATTTTATCACAAACGCCACCGGATTGGTCAAGACTTTGCTGCTTCACCGTCGCATCAGCCATGTCAAAAATGAAATATTCCTCCGATGTCTGAATCACCGGCCAGCCCGTTGCGCACGTTTTCCCGTCCCCATTATTCAGGATCGAATTTAAGAGGCCAAATTCGATGGCATGATACTTTTTATGATTTAAGCTGTCGCCGAGAATATTGTAAGTTTGCTGAAGAATTTTATGAGCCAGCATACTCGTATAATCGAGGCTCAACATCTGCCTCGTAATCTGCACGATATTTTGATATGCTTTTTGATGCATGGCAGCGTACATCGTTTTTCTGAGGCTATCGAATGTGCTTTCTTGATTCTTAAAAGCGATGAATTGCTGGCTTTCAATAAAGCTTTCCCGAAATTCCCGATAATTGATATTCGTATCGCCCGACTCCAATTTTTTAACCATTTCGCTATAATGGTCGTGGAAAGGCGGAGGAACGATTTTCGACTGCTGCGCGAACGACACACCGCAGGTCGCGAGCAGGATCACAATGATTGAGATGAATTTCATTTCCTTTGCAACCCCACCCGCGGAAATTATGTGCCCGCAACCTCCAGCACCACGCGATGAAGTTCATCCTGCTTGAGCAGCTTCGAGGCATCCAAGATTTCGATCCCAGTTTCTCATGCTGCACGTAACATCCGGTTTTGATGCGGAACCTTCCGTCGGTCGCTTGGAATCGATTTCCCTTTGCCATTCAACGATTTGGACGTGAGAGTAACTCGTTTAGGGCGAGTGTACTCTATCTTCCCTCGATATAGGTCCGTGATCGGGAAAATCATATCGAAATCGCCCCACATCAAATCGCCATATTCGATATGGAACGATTTAAAGTTCTTGACATCGAGATACTTTTTAACATCGGGATGTGGGGAAGATCTTAAGAAAGACCCAAAATCGACGATTCGCGAAATACCATCGTTAAAAGTAATCAGCAGACAATAATCGTCGATGTACTTCGCATTGAGAACAGAAAGATAGGGTCCAGTGCTTTTTCTGGTTTTATCAATAATCCTCATCGAATCCTCCGTGTAATAATCTCAGGTTCAATATGTTGATTCCGTTCAAAATAGTCACGCCAATTTTTTACGATGTTGTCGGCTTCATGTTTAACGAATTTCTTGAAATCGCGAAGCTGCGCGGGAGGCATGGGAGGTTTTCCCTTCACATTATCGAACGTGATACTTTTAATTGTGTCGCCTTCGGTTTCAATTTTCCGCTTTGCACTCGCCTCCCTGATAATACCCATGCACATGAATGGGCGTATGTTCATTTGTATAAACGAACACGCTAATTCCAAGGTACACGTAAAACTTCGGCACTATTTGTAAAGCCCACAGCCCGGATGGAAGTTCCATCCGGGCTGTTGCGATTATTTACTTCTTCCCCTCCTCATCCGCCACCTCGAAGTCCGCATTCTCGATTATGCCACCATCCCCGGCGGGACTTCCAGCACGACGCGATGAAGCTCCTCCTGCTTGAGGAGCTTCGAAGCAGCTTACATTTCATACGTGCCGCTGCACCCCTTCTTCAATGTATCGCTGTGCCAGCAATTCAACGGGAACGTTCTCTTTCTTCGCTCGGGATTCGAGGCGATGAAGCGTTGAGACCGGAATAGCGACCTGCTCTTGTTTCTCGCGGCGTTTTGCCTCCTCCGGGATTTCGGACTTGCGAGAAAAATCATATTCTATTGTCCCTTTGTAGAGGTCCGAGATCGGAAAGATGAGATCGAAATCGCCCCACATCAAATCTCCATCTGTCAAACTAAAATTTTTGAATTCCTCTAAATCCCAATATTTTGTGATCCACGGACGCGGCGCATCGCGAAGATAATCGTGAAAATCGACATCACGAACGGTGCCATCGCTAAAGGTGAGACGCAAACGGTACTCCTTGAGGTATTCCGCTTCGTCAACATCGATAAAAGGCCCTTCGACGGGCTTCATATCATGGATAATTCTCATCGTATCCTCCGTGTAATGCGTTGTGGAGCCGGCGGAATGCCGGTTTTCTTAAATTCGTTCCAAATTCGAACGATATTTTCTGCCTCATGCTCCACAAGCGTTTCAAAATCTTTCTGTTTTTGCGGTGTTAGCGGCGCTCTATTTTTTACTGTCACATAGCGTGTAGTAATTTCGCCGTTTTCGATCATAATTTCTGCTTTCGTCTCTTTTCCTTCATTCCGGCCATGCACATGGATAGGCAGATGATCGCCTGCAAAGAACGATACTTTGATTCCGAGATATTCGTACAGCTTCGGCATTGCGCTAAAAGCCCAGAGCCCGGATAGAAGTTCCTATCCGGGCTGAGTCGCAAACTGAAGTTTGCGCTACATTATTTCTTCCCCTCCTCATCCACCACCTCGAAGTCCGCATTCTCGACTTTCGGGCCGGCCTGTCCATCGTGGCCATTTGGGCCAGGAGGCGGAGCGCCGGTGCCGTTTTCGCCGCCGGGCTGGTTCGGTCCGCCAGCTTGGTACATTTGCGTCGAGACTTCACTCCACGCGCGGTTCAGCGCCTCCACCGCCGCTTTGATCGCGGCAGCATCCGTTCCCTTCAGCGCATTTTCGAGATCGCCGATCGCGGAATTTATCTTTCCCTGACCTTCCGGCGTCATCTTGTCTTTCAGTTCCTCGATCTGCTTCTTCGACTGGAAGACCATCTGATCGGCCTGATTGCGGGTTTCGACCTGCTCCTTGCGTTGCACGTCCTCGGCTTTGTTCGCCTCGGCATCGCGCTTCATCTTGTCGATCTCTTCTTTCGAAAGTCCGCTCGATGAAGTGATCCGGATCGACTGCTCCTTGTTCGTCGCTTTGTCTTTCGCGGATACGTGGAGAATTCCGTTTGCGTCAATGTCGAACGTCACTTCGATCTGCGGCACGCCGCGCGGCGCGGGCGGAAGACCATCGAGATGGAACTTTCCGAGCGATTTATTATCGATCGCCATCGGACGCTCCCCTTGCAGCACATGTATCTCCACGCTCGGCTGCGAATCGCTGGCCGTGGAGAACGTCTCCGATTTGCGCGTCGGGATCGTAGTGTTTGCGGGAATCATTGGCGTTGCAACAGAGCCCATCGTTTCGATGGAAAGCGTAAGCGGCGTTACATCGAGCAGCAGCACATCGGTCACTTCGCCAGTGAGAACCGCGCCCTGAATGGCCGCGCCGACCGCAACCACTTCGTCCGGATTTACTCCCTTGTGCGGCTCCTTGCCGAACAAATTGCGGACGATCTCCTGCACTTTCGGAATGCGCGTCGAACCGCCGACCAAAATCACTTCGTCGATGTCGTTCGGCGTGACCTTCGCGTTTGCTAAAGCTCGTTTGCAAGGCTCGACCGTCTTTTGCAGAATGTCGTTGACCAATTGCTCGAACTTCGCGCGGGTAAGCGCGATGTTCATGTGCTTCGGTCCATCCGCCGTCGCGGTGATGAAGGGAAGGTTCACATCGGTCTGCATCGCGGTCGAAAGTTCCATCTTCGCTTTTTCCGCGGCTTCTTTCAGGCGCTGGAGGGCCATGGGGTCTTTGCGCAGGTCGATATTTTCCGCAGACTTAAATTCATCGGCAAGATAATCGACAAGCCGTGCATCGATGTTGTCGCCGCCCAAATGTGTATCGCCGTCGGTCGATTTTACTTCGAAGACTCCTTCGCCGAGTTCCAAAATCGAAACGTCGAACGTTCCGCCGCCAAAATCATAGACGGCGATCTTCTCGTTCTTGCCTTTCTTATCGAGTCCATAGGCTAAGGCGGCAGCCGTCGGCTCGTTGATGATGCGGCGAACGGTGAGTCCCGCGATTTCGCCGGCGTCTTTCGTCGCCTGGCGCTGCGTGTCGTTAAAGTACGCGGGAACCGTAATTACGGCTTCCGTAACTTTTTGTCCGAGATAATCTTCGGCGGTCTGCTTCATTTTGGTGAGGATCATCGCTGAAATCTCGGGTGGCGAATAGATCGTGCCATTGATCTCGACGCGGGCCGAATCGCCATCGCCGCGAATGACCTTGTATGGCACGAGCTTCATCTCCTCGTTCACTTCGCCGAACTTGCGGCCCATGAAGCGCTTGATGGAGAAGACCGTGTTCTGCGGATTCGTCACCGCCTGCCGCTTGGCAGC
>DASRZC010000004.1:0-7982 GCA_035686785.1 Kapaibacterium sp. (SeqCode) | reverse complement strand
CGGGAGGGCCTGCTTGCCTCGCCTTCCGATCCACAAAGTTTCGTAGGCACCCTTTCGATCAGCCGCGCGCCGCAAATCGTGGCTTCCCCCGAATTTCGATTTCTTCATGGCCTCTGGGAATTTGCACTCAGCCTCGCTCTTTTTTCCCTGCTCCTCTGGCTGTTGGTAACTATTGCGGAAGTTCCCGCCGGCCCACGTCCGAATGCGGCGGGCCTGGCGTATTCTATTCTTGTTGTTGCCTCGTTATTCCTCGTGAGAATTGGACTGATCCTGCTTGGCGCGAGTGCAAAATTATTCGGTTCCCAATATCAGGACCAGGCGGCTTTTTCCTTCGCCGGTATGTTTGGAATCGCGGCCAATCCCCTGGAGCTATTTATCACCAGCGTATTCACCACCGCGGTGGCCGTGATGCTCTGGATCATCTGGATGCCTCGGGAGCGGCTCATCCGCGATGAGTCCGGGGAACGAAATGGCGAGAAAAAGCGGCGAGAGCCGCCAATAGTGCTCCTGGGACAAGCGGTGGCATCCGCGATAACGGTCCAATTGCTCATCGATGGACTTAGCACGGTCATCGAGGCGCTCGTCCGCGATGGCTCGTTGCGGTACCTTAGTATCGAGCAAGTGTTGCCGGCCCCAAGCACGCTCATGATGCTGCTTGCCTTTCTGGGAATTGGCGTAACCTACCTTTTTCTTGCCGCCTTAACTATTACCTTTGGAATTCGCGCCGCCATCGAACTTACCTCACGCTATCTGCATGTTTGGCGAAGAATTACGCTTGGCTCGTTGCTCACGATCCTGTTCCTGACCGGGGCAGTCGTCCTATTCGATCAATTCGCGTTTTCGGATACCAGCCTGCTGTATCGCGCCGCGCTCACCGCGCTCACGTTTCTCGTCAGCCTGCCGGTTATCATTATCGATGCTTCCGTCCCCGACCCATTGGATCATGGGCCTTCGTTTCTCTATCGCCTGCCGCGTTCGAGCCGCTCCATTTTATTTATTCTGGGAGCAAGCGCGGTTATTATGAGCCCGCTCATCGCAACAAAACAATTAGTGGGCGATGAAAAAGTAGCGCGCCGAGTGGTCCTCGAAAACGCGGAAGTCGATACGCCGGAGCTGACGAATACCGCGCGCCAACTTCTCGCGACCGCGGGAAAACATCTTCGCGAATGGCAGATGGGCGGCCACGATACGTCCGCGCTTCGCGACGAAGCATTCCTGATCTGGATGGGCGGAATGCGGCAGCATCCGGCCTGGAATGCGGCCATCGATGTTTACAATTCTAACGGCGTTCGCGAATCGCATTTTGCCACGCTCGGCGCTGTTTCCGAACTCGATCGCGTTCGGCCCGCGCTCGATTCCGAATTACTCGACCTGCGCCGTTCGGATTCCTCCGCGCCGGCGATTCATCTGATTCCCTCGTTCACGAGTTCCGGAGCACCGGCTATTATCGGCGGACTTCTACTGCACGATACGACCTCCGCGGTAGTAAAAGTTTTGGCCTCGCAAAAGCCGGCACTTCCAAAGCCTTCCACCGTGCAAACGAACGTTACGGCACGGCCGCTCTTCGTAACGATCTCGCTTTGGAGTGAGCTTCCGGCGCTGGTCACTACGCGAGCGAACATCCCACTCCTCCCAGGATCGAATGGCGTGGCGACGAATCCCGAAGCGAGCAGCCACTTCATCGTGGCGCAGTACCGGCCTAATTTGCGGCGGCTGACAAACAGCCCCTCACTCGATGTGCCAGCATCGATCCCGCCTGGTATTCAAAGACAACTGCTCGCGCATAGAAGTCTTTGGGAAACGACTTCGATCGGAGGAATTCATTACCAAACGCTCTATTATCGCGCGACAGCGAAGCCAAAGCCGGGCGAAATCCCGACGGTCGTGACGGTCAGCGTTTCGGAACCCTCCTACGCGAGCACGCTCGAATTCGCGCTCCGGCTGAATGCCATCGGCCTATTGTATGGCGCGCTCATCGTGATTGTACTTCTGCTCGTTCGTCAGGTCGCGACACGCCGCGTTCGGTTCACGCTTCATTTCCGCGACAGAATTTTTCTCATCGTGCTCGTGATCGCGCTCGTGCCGCTCGTCGTTGTAACGAATGTGACGCGGAGCCTGCTCGCCGAGCGCGCGCAAGTCGAAGAGCAGGATCGCCTGACTCGCGACGCCGCGGTAATAAAAGACCGGATGACGCAGTCCATCGAGAATGCGGGGACATCGCTTGCTAATGGCGGGCTTCAGTCCCAGGTCGATTATCTCTCGCAGGTGATAGGAAGGGATTTCAGTGTTTACGATGCAACCGGCCGCCTGAAAGCGAGTAGCCGGCCGGAGTTATATGAGTCTTCGTTCCTTTCTTCCACACTCAATTCGACCGCAGTGCGTGAGGTGATCTTCGGCGCGCGCGCGTTTTTTACCGAGCCAGTCCAGATTGGCGCCCAGGCGTATGACGTTGGCTATCAGCCGGTGATGAGCGCGAATGGTTCCAGGCTGCTCGCCGTGCTCGCCCTCGCTACAATGGACGAACAGCCGCGCATTGAAGCGGAAATCGCGCGGACCACCAGCTTTATCTATGGAACGTTCGCAGCGCTCGGCCTCGTGCTGCTTGGCATCGGTGCGCTTTTCGCGGCGCGGGTAGCTTCGCCCATATTGGAACTTATCCGCGCCACCGAGCGCATTGCGCAAGGCAAGCTCCAAACTTCTATTCCGGTTACACGCGAGGACGAGATCGGCGATTTAATGCATGCCTTCAATACGATGACGCGCGAGCTGGAAAGGAGCCGCGAGATCGTCGCACAGACCGAACGGGAACTGGCATGGAAGGAAATGGCCCGGCAGGTTGCGCACGAGATCAAAAATCCGCTCACGCCGATGAAGCTTTCGGTCCAGCATTTGGAGCATGCGCACGAAGCGAAAGACCCGAATTTCAACACGATCTTTCGCCGCGTTATACGCACCATGCGCGAACAGATCGACGTGCTCACGCGCATCGCAACCGAGTTCGCGCACTTCGGCGCGATGCCTCGCCGCCGGTGGGGTGCGGTCGATATTCGCACCGTGGCCGATAGTGCCGTCGCGCTATTCGATGCGGAGCGAAGCCGCATCCGCTTCATCATCGACGTTCCAAAAAATTTGCCGCGCGTTCATTCGGACGAAGAGGAATTGCGCCGCGCGTTTGTCAATCTGCTGCGGAATTCCGTGCAGGCGATCGATGGCTGGGGCGTAATTGTCATTCGCGCCCGGAGCGATCAGGGCATGGTCCATATTCAGGTACGCGATACCGGATTCGGAATGCAGGAAGAGACGCTGAAAAAAGTGTTCGATCCGAATTTCTCCACTAAAACCAGCGGCATGGGTCTGGGACTCGCGATTGTGAAAAAGACCATCACCGATATGGCCGGAACTATCCGCGTCGAAAGCCAGCCGGGGCAAGGCACTACCTTCTTCATCGACTTGCCGGCCCGCGCGGATTTGGGAGAGGAAGGATAAAGCTATCGAGCGGGACTGGTTAACCGCTCGATCTGCCGCCGGTGGCGCAGGATATGGACGATGGCGTGTTCGAGCAGACTTTCAAGGTCGTAGCGTTCTTTCCATCGCATCGGGATCAACTTCTCGTTAATCTCATCGTCGGTCATGGACCAATGACCATCGAGCGTTTGAATGGTGTAATCAAGCATCGCCTGAACTGCGAGCGGAATTTCCGGCTGCGAAGGCCATTCTGATGGATCGGGATAATATTGCTCCGGCACATCGAGCGTCATTCCGAAGGCAATCCGAATTCCATTTGCGTATCCATAGCCTGCGCCGATGACATGCGATGTAATCCCCTTGCACGACACGGGATCTTCGGAATCTGGATTTAGAATAAGATCATAGCTCTCTGGCGCAACTGCGCCGATCCCTCGAATATATTCATTGGCTGCTCGCTCGTATTCGTCCATGAGTGCGCCGAGCGGGCCTTTGTCATATCTCATTTTATTAAGACCTTTAAAAACTTTCTCTTGCCCACTTTGAGAACTTTGCCCTCCCGGTTCGATAAGAACGTTGCCTTATTATCAACAACTTTCTCTCCATCGATAGAAACCCCGCCGCCATCGATCAACCGGCGCGCCTCGCTTTTACTCGCGACAAGATTATGTGCAACGATGAAATCAGCAAGGGAAATCGGAGAATTCGAGTCAACGGTTATTTCCTCAATGTCCTCCGGCACTTCCTTATTCACGAACATCGTGCGGAATTTTTCGTAGGCTTCGCTCGCCGCTTCATCTCCATAAAACGAGCGGACGATTTCCTGCCCAAGCTGCACTTTCAGATCGCGGGGGTTAGTTTTTTTATCTTCGAGTTGCTCTTTAATTTCAGCAAGATCGGGCACGCTCGTTGCAAGCTCGAAGTAGCGATAAATCATCGTGTCGGGAATCGACATCGTCTTGCCGAACATCTCATCCGGCGAATCGCTGAAGTTAATCGAGTTCCCATAGCTTTTCGACATCTTCCGCTCACCATCGGTGCCTTCTAAGAGCGGCATCGTGAGAATACACTGCGGTTCTTCGTGGAAATGCCGCTGGAGTTCCCTCCCAACCAGAAGATTGAACTTCTGGTCGGTCCCGCCCAGCTCAACATCCGCGTGGATGGCAACGGAATCCATTCCCTGCGCGAGCGGATAGAGAAATTCGTGGAGCGAAATCGGCAGTTCGCTATTGAAGCGCTCATGGAAATCATTCCGTTCGAGCATTTGGCTTACCGTGTAACTGGCCGCGAGCTTGATGACATCGGCGAATGTCATTGGATTGAGCCATGTCGAATTGTAAAGCACTTTCAATTTATCACGATCGAGAATGCGGCTTACTTGCTCGACATACGTTTCGCCGTTCTTCGCAACATCTTCTTTCGAAAGCAAGGGCCGCGTTTTCTGGCGGCCGGAGGGATCGCCGATCATCGCGGTGAAATCGCCTATGATAAGACATGCCTGGTGCCCCAAATCCTGGAACGCGCGGAGCTTGCGGAGCACCACGCCATGGCCGATATGCAAATCGGGAGTCGATGGATCGGCGCCGAGCTTGACGACGAGCGGATTATTCTCACGTGCGGACCGCTCGATCTTTTTCGCGAGTTCGTCTTCGCTGATAAGATCGACGGCGCCGCGCCGGATGGCGTCCATCTGTTCGTTGAGTGGTGGAAAGGTCATGCAATAGTGGATAGTGAGATAGTGGATAACGGAAAGGAGCAGCCTGCTTGTTGCTCATCAATTTCTTACGTGATTAAGTTAATGTGTCATTCTGAGCGGAGCAGTTCAACCGAAGGGAGAATTGTGAAGTCGAAGAATCTCCGGTAGTTCACCTGACTGCCAAACTACACGAGATCCTTCGACTCCGTTTTTCCTTCCTTCGGTCGGAAAAACTCCGCTCAGGATGACAGCTGGATTTAATCCGATTGCCTTAAAAGAACATTCCAATGCCAATAAACCCGCCCGCTTCGACGGCGAAATTCCGCGGCCAGGTAATGTTTACAGGATAATCCTCATAGGAGGTGATGCCTTGCCTTCCATCGCCATTCCACTCGCGTTTCGAGATTATGCCGCCAATCGTAAAATAGCCATCGTGGTCCGCGAACAGTTCAACCGCTCGAAAGGGAAGATCGAGCTGCACGCGGCCATCAATCGTGTAGCCAGTCGTTCCCTGCCCCCAGGCTTCGGCGGCGAAATAAGTATTCGTTACAAAAACGCTTTGCGGAATTTCATAGCCGGCATCGTAACGAATTCGAACATCGCCGTTCGCATTTAGTGGGATCGCTCCCTGAATTCCAAAGCATAAGTGGGTGGAAAAGACGGTCTCCGTATAATCCTGGTTGGCATCAGGAACCAGGTTCCCAGTTTCATCGCCATCGAGCTGTCCCACGCGCTCACTTGTAAATCGGCTGCGCACGAGTCCGGCATAAGGTTGAAGGAACGGCAGCATTTCCCAACCGATCACCGCGCGGCCCGTTAAATCCTTATGCGCAACTTGTTCCTGTTGTGTAAGATCTGTTACTCCGGCTGGTTCGTATTCGTCTCCAATTTCAAGCCGCTTGACGGTAACGATGGGAATGTTCACTTCGACCGAAAGGAAAAGCGGCAAATGAAATTCCTGCCACGCGCGATACGTGATGATGGGATGAATTTGCACGGCATCCCACGCATTGCCGCGAATATCCTCCGCATCTCCATCGATTGGATTATTGAAATTTTCCTGATAGTAAGTATTGAACGAAGGCACTTCGAGCGCGAACTCCCACGCGCGTTCCTGCGCGCGGGCATTATACGCGAGGAGCAATATGCTACTCGCCGCTCCGAATATCGCGCTTCGCATCGCGTTCCTTGATTGCCTGCCGTTTGTCATACGCTTTTTTGCCTCGGGCGAGGCCAAGCTGCACTTTTACTTTATTGCCCTTGAAATAAATCCGGAGCGGGATGAGCGTCAGGCCGGCGTCGCGAAGCTTCACCGCAAGCCGCTCGATTTCCCGTTTATGCGCAAGCAACTTTCGCTTCCGCTTATCTTCGAGATTGAACCGGTTTCCATGCACATACGGACTGATGTGAACATTTTCCAGCCACAATTCCCCATCGGCGATGCGCGCATAACCGTCCGAAAGCTGGACTTTGCCATTCCGCAGCGATTTCACTTCGGTCCCGGCGAGCGCAATACCGACCTCGATCTCATCCAAGATCAGGTACTCATGCCGGGCGCGGCGATTATCCGCAATGGGCTTGATCGCTTTGGATTTCGGCTTGGCTTCGAATTGCTTCGCTTCGGACATAAACGGATGGAAACGTCCCGAAGCAGATAATCGTCACGCACGATTGGTACGATCTTCGCTAAAAAATATGCTGAAGCCCCGGCGGATACCGGGGCTTCAGGAAAGAACAGGCCTTAGAGAGCAAGCGTAGAGCGAACTGCCTAAGAGCAACTCTTAATGGTCCCCATCCGCGAGTGCGCTACCGGTCGGCGATGCGCTTATCGCGGCCGTTCCGCTGTTCGAGAAGAGCCGCCGCGCTTCGACATAATGCTTCGACCAGTATTCGCTTTCCAGCGAGGCCACGGTCACGCCGCGCGAACACGCCGCGTTCGCAAAAAGGCCTTCGCCGATATAAATTCCAACATGCGTGATCGGAGCATATCCCGCCGTCTTGAAAAAGACGAGATCGCCGAATTGCAACTCTTCCTTATTCACCGGATCGCCGAGTTGCGATTGATCGAAGGCGGTTCGAGGGAGGTCGATGCCGAAGGATTTCGAGAAGATCTCGCGCGTGAAAGCGGAGCAGTCGATCCCGGTTCGATCCACGCCGCCAAACTCATAGCGCGTTCCGATCCAGTCGATGATTTCCGCCATGACATCCGAGCGTTGCGCCGCGCGGCTTGGATCGGTCTCATCGAACAGCGTGATGTCCGGCTGACGTTCGGCATCCCGGGCCGGATCGAGCGCGGCAGCCATCGCATCGGAGGATTCGACCGATTCCACACTACCAGCGGTAGCATTGGGCCGAGCTTTAAAATAATTATCGAGCGATACATCGATATTGTCCTCGGCGCGCTCTTCTTTGGCGGCTTCGGCGATTTGCGATTGAATATCGGGTGATTTCGCCTCGGCGGCAACGACGCTATCGTCATTGCCCGAAGCATCGTGATTACCCGAAGCATTGTGGGCGATGCGTGCAAAATCCGCCGATTTTTTTAATGCTTCCGGAGCGTCCGTACCAGTAGGATCATTTTCAGCAATTTGCCGAATTTTCTGGACGATCTCTGTTTTTTCCTGTGACGTAAGGGCGCGCTGTGGGATGGAATGATGGCCATGATGCTTCATTCCCCGGGAGAGCCTCGCAAAGCGCTTGCCCTGATACGAATGACGGGTCATTCGGTGGCGAGCGTTTTGCGCGATTCTTCCATGTTTCCCATGGCGCCGCGTGTTATGAGTACGGGCTGCGGACTCGGGCGAGGTGGCTGCTATAAATA
>DASRZC010000003.1:0-10498 GCA_035686785.1 Kapaibacterium sp. (SeqCode) | reverse complement strand
AGCGTCAATTCGGTCGGTACGGCCTTACTTTATGAGCTGATCGTGGCTAATAAACTACCGGTTAAGCGGGTTGTTGTTGCAAGTTCACAGGCGGTCAATGGTGAAGGACTGTATCTATGTGATCTACATGGACTTGTGGCCCCGAGTTCACGTCCCGTCGCTCAGCTTGAGCAAGGCGATTGGGCTATGAAATGCCCGGAATGCGGCCGTGCGGTTCAGTGGCAATGGACGCCCGAAAGCTTTTCGCATCCGGAAAACCAATACGCGCTTTCGAAGGAGTCGCAGGAGAAAATGGCGCTCTCATTTGGCCGCAAATATGACATCCCCAGTGTGGCCCTACGGTATTCGATCGTCCAGGGACCCCGACAATCCTTCTATAATGCCTATTCCGGCGCCTGCCGAATATTCGCGCTCCATTATTACTTCAAGAAGGCCCCAACGATCTACGAAGATGGAAAAATGCACCGGGATTTTCTGAATTATCGAGATGTCGTCCGTGCAAATCTTCTGGCTTTGGATGATGAGCGGCTTTCGAGCCAGCAGTTCAATGTTGGCGGCGGGAAAGCTTATTCCGTGAATGAATTCGACCGGATTGTGGCTCAAATTTCGGGTTGCGCGGAGATAGAGCCGAGCATACCGGGCGTGTTCAGATTTGGTGACACGCGGAATTCCTGCTCGGATATTTCAAAGCTGCGAGCCGTTGGCTGGGAGCCGCTCGGAACGGTCCAGGAAAGTGTGACTGAATATGTCGATTGGCTGCGCACACAAACCGATGTCGGAGAAATATTCGAGTACGCCGAGAAGAACATGCGATCCCTGAATGTGCTTCGAAATAGTCGGAAATAGCCAGATTGTGGGTATCCGAAATGTCCATAAGATACATTATGTAAAGTCACGGTTTAGCGAGAGGCTGTGCATAAATTCCCCTTTCAGTGGTGTAACAAACTGCGTTTCCCGAAGTTATTCACAGTCAATGAAAATCCTTCGCTACCCACTATTCGTATTTTGCCTTTGTCTTTTGACCTCGGTTGGTTCGTCGCAAACGCTGGAGCATTTACATTTGGCGTATGCTTCGCGCGTGAAGAATACCCCACCTTCTGACGTCTTTGCCTCGAAAAATGGTATTGTACGCTCCTTGTTTGGCGAGCCGTACCGCTGGGATACCATAAATCAATTGTGGCAGCGATTGAATGATCCATACCTCGGGGATTCGCTTGACATGGAATCCACGGTTATCTCACCTTCCGGAGAAATTTTTGATCACCTCTCAAATGGTTGGTTTACGCGTTCATACGACGGAGGCTCAACCTTCTCTCTGTTTTCTGCACCGAGAGGGAATGAGCTGATGTTCAGTCCCGATGGCGAGCTTTTTATACTTACAGGATTTTGGATTGCCCGCTCGGATAATGATGGCGTGACATGGGATTCCATCCACACGCCAACGGTTGCTCTTAATTATTTTTTCGACCGAGCAGGTAACCTCTTGAACTTTTCAAATCATGAAGTCTATCGCCTTTCACGAGGTGCTCAATCGTTGGATACCATAGGAACCTATCCGTATTGGGCACTCGTCAAAGTAGTTTGCGCGCTCGATTCGAATACGATTTTTGTTGGTTCCTCGGAACCTGATTCCTTGTACGAGTACAGGGAAGATAGCAATACTTGGAGAACGATTGCGCTTCCCTATCCATATGCTAGCACATCCTATGGACTTTGTTGTGATTCTTCAGGTGACATCTTCATTGGCTTAGAACCAGATCTGATGCTCTCCCGCGACACCGGGCGCACCTGGCAATTCCTGTCATCAGGTGATGGTGGTTTGGTGTGGATGGCTTATCAAGCACCCTCGTCGCTTTGGCTTGCTTCGTTTTCGCACATAATGAAGTATGACATCACAACGAAGAGACTCACTGGTTGTGACGCTCCGTTTGAGGTACTCGATACGTGGCTCCTTTCCGCAAAAGGTGACACAATTTATGCTGGCGCAGAAGACGATTCCGCTTTCTTCAGATCGACCGATGATGGAGATTCGTGGGTACAGCCGCTACGAGATTCAAATGTGGTGATGCTTTCCGGCTCGACTTTGCAGTTCTCGCCCGATGGTGCAACATACCTGAGAACAGACATGCAACTTCTGAAATCCTATGGCGGAGAAGCATGGCGAAGCGTATTCCCGAACTCGATCGAACTGCCGGTTCCAAATCTGGCCATCGATTCTGCATCGAACCTGCTGCTTGCAAATAGCGCTTTAAGTTATGATGTTTCTAACGATGGTGGAGCGACATGGCAAGGCGGCGGCATCTTATTTAAGCCACTTTATTATCCAGGCGTAACTTCCCAAGGTTACTTCTGTAGCGCCACCGATTCAATTTTTGAATTTTCATCCGATCATGGCGCAACGTGGGATACTACTCGGGTTGACGATACGCTTGCTCGCGGATGGGCTTTTGTGCATAGTGCGGCAGGGCGAATCTGGCTTGATTACGATAGCGTGGTAATGCTCTCAACCGATGGTGGACAGACATGGCAACGCGCGATGAAGGGATTATCGCATGCCCCAAAACAGGATATTACCACAGACCCCGCGGGTCATACCATTTGCATCCAGGGAAAGTGGTTTCAAGGTTTATGGTGGCCGGACAGTTGCTCCATATATGCGTGGGATGAATCAACGAAATCATGGAGCGAGCTTATGGCCCTTCCAAAGGCGGAAAATTTGGGAAGTTGGGATACTTCCCTCTTTGTCTATTCCCTCTGCGCTAACTCGAAATACCTGTTCCTCGGCACCCAGTCCGGTGTGTTTCGAGTTGCGATTTCGGATTTCAATCTCGCCGTCTCCGAACCCTCATCGCCTCCGAGTGAACAATCCGCCCTCGCCTATCCGAATCCATCCTCGAAGAATGTTTCCATTCGATTTTATCTCGAAGAACCATCTCCGGTGTCCGTTACGATGTACGATGTCCTCGGCCGGGATATTCTTCGCCTGAGTGCCGGTGAGCGCGGGGCGGGATGGAACGATATTCCAATCAGCGAAGCGCTTTCGCCTGGCACATACAGCTATCGCATCGAAGCGGGAGGACAAACATTTCGCGGGCAACTGGCGATCGTTTCTCCCTAAATCATTCCGCGAGTATGCCATGCTTGGCGCGGCGCCCCGTGTGCGGCCGGGAACGGTTCCCTATCCCGGAGGGACACAAGGAAATAGCCGGGGACGTGAGTCCCCGGAAGAAAGCGATTTCCCTCGCATAAAAATCCCGGAGAGACGAAAGCTCACGCGGGCGACCTGCCGTACCTTCGGCAGTTGGGTGCCGATGAGCAATCGTTTCTAATTTCTGCCATACCCCCCGGGCCTCTGGCACTTAAAAAAATCCGCGCACGCCGGGCGGGGGCAAGGATGAATGATGAATGAAGAAGACGGGGCGTCAGGTTGCACTGCGGGCGTGGTAGGATAGTGCAAAATCAGCTCAATTTCGGTAGGCACCCATTTTCCTGGTTTTTTAAAAACAGCCCTCAAAAAAGTGAATTGAAAAGTTCCCATATTTTTAGAATAGGCCAAAATGATTCAGAAAAGCAGTAGTTCATGAAGCACAGATGCGTGTTGGCTTGTAACATAGTTTTCCTGGATTTTTATTTATTGCTTCTTTTTTGCGTGCTTGAACGCTTTTTACCGGAAATGCCGAGAGGGCAACATACCGGCTTAATTTTCGTAAGAATGAGGAGTTCGTAATTTTGTATCTCATCCAACTGAATTCTAATGGCACAACCCAGCACTAACGACCTCCCTATCGTCCACCAGCCCTTTCAAATTGAACCGGCTGCAATAGACATGAGTGAAATTCGCTCGAATGCGCGGGCAATGTTCGTCGAGACGACGGGCGATCTCGCGCGAAGCGTCTATAAGCGTATGGAAGAGAACCTCGCCGTCGTTCGTGAGAAGCTCAAGCGGCCGATGACGCTCGCGGAGAAGATTGTGTATGGACATCTTTGGGAGCCTAAAACCCAGGCGCTCGAACGCGGCAAAAGCTTCCTTCAGCTTCGCGTCGACCGCGTCATCATGCAGGACGCGACCGCGCAAATGGCGATCCTCCAATTCATGCAGGCCCGGAAGGATACCGTTGCGGTGCCTTCGAGCGTGCATTGCGACCATTTAATCCAGGCCTATCAAGGGGCCGAGAGTGATCTCGACCGAGCGCTCGACGCGAATACGGAAGTGTATCACTTCCTCAAAGCTGCCTGCGCAAAGTATGGCATTGGCTTCTGGGGTCCCGGCTCGGGAATTATACATCAGGTCGTTTTGGAAAATTACGCCTTCCCCGGCGGACTGATTATCGGCTCGGATTCGCACACGCCGAATATGGGCGGTCTTTCCATGATCGCCATTGGCGTGGGCGGCGCGGATACCGTCGATGCTATGGCCGGGTTCCCATGGGAAGTTTTGAACCCGAAGCTCGTTGGCGTAAAACTTACCGGAGAACTCAGTGGATGGTCCGCGCCAAAAGATATTATTCTTCATGTTGCCGACAAATTGACGGTCAAAGGCGGCACAAACCGCATCATCGAATATTTTGGCCCCGGCTGCCGCACGCTTTCAACCACCGGCAAAGGCACCGTCACCAACATGGGAGCGGAAATCGGCGCCACCACTTCCCTCTTTCCCTTCGATGATAATGGCGTTCGCTATTTGAATGCGACGGACAGGAAAGAGATTGCCGAGATCGCAAAGAACTATATCCACCTTCTCACCGCCGATCCGGAAGTCGAGCAAAATCCTGAGAAATATTATGACGAGATTCTCGAAATCGATCTCTCGAAATTAGAGCCTCTTATCAATGGCCCATTCACGCCCGATCTGGCGCGGCCGGTGTCGAAGCTCGCGAGCGACGCAAAGGAAAACGATTACCCCGCAAAGATTTCCGCAACGCTCGTCGGAAGCTGCACGAATTCCAGCTACGAGGATTTAACACGCGCCGCGAATATTGCCGATCAAGCCGCGAAGCATGGCGCGAAAGCCAAAGTGCCGCTCATGATCAATCCCGGAAGCGCGCTCATTCGGAAGACCGTCGATCGCGATGGCCAGCTAAAATCGCTCGAAGCGATCGGAGCAGAAATTCTGGCGAATGCTTGCGGCCCATGCATCGGCCAATGGAAACGCGATGACGTAAAGAAAGGCGAGCGTAATACTATCATCAATAGCTTTAACCGAAATTTCCCGGGTCGGAACGACGCCAATCCCGCTACGCTGGCCTTTGTTGCAAGCCCCGAAGTTGTTATTGCTTATGCACTTGCGGGAGATTTATCCATTAATCCTTTAAAAGATGAACTGGAAGGGAAAAATGGCGAGAAATACCGTTTGCAGCCTCCGCCAAAAGTCGATCCTCTTCCGAAGAATGGTTACATCGGACGCCGCATCGGTTACGTGCCGCCTGCACAGCAAGCTAAAGGCGTTGCCGTGAGCGTGCCGCCAACGAGCGACCGACTGCAGGTACTCGAACCATTCCAGCCGATGGTCGAGGACGAGGCTTCGAACATGCCGGTCCTCATCAAGACCAAAGGCAAAACGACGACCGACCACATCTCCCCCGCTGGCGCATGGCTGAAATATCGCGGACATCTCGATAAGATTTCCGACAACATGCTCACCGGCGCTATTAACGCATGGAGCGGCGAAACCGGAACGACGACGAATATCTTCACGCACGAAAAAAGCCTGCCCGTCCCGCAAGTGGCGCGCGATTACAAAAAGCGCGGCAAGCGATGGGTCATCGTTGGCGACGAAAATTATGGCGAAGGTTCCAGCCGCGAACATGCTGCTATGTCTCCGCGATATTTGGGCTGCCTTGTCGTGATCGCCCGAAGTTTCGCGCGCATCCACGAATCGAATCTGAAAAAGCAAGGCATTTTGCCGCTCACGTTTATTGATTCCGCCGACTACGATAAAATCAAGGAAGGCGATGTCGTCTCCTTCGAATATTTGCAGGAACTCGATCCCGTGCGGACGGTCAATATGAAGGTTACGCACGCGGATGGCACGGTTGAAATCATCGCGCTCAAACACACGATGAACATGGAGCACATCGCGTGGTTCGAAGCCGGTTCGGCGCTAAATCTCATTCGCCTCCATTCCGGCGAAGCCTCGATCAAGGAAGGCGTGCATGAGCAGCCGCCGGAGGCGGTGGAGGCATAGTTTGCGTGTGGGAGCGAGAATATATTCTCGCTCCCACACGTTTTCTTTGTATGATCCGAACCCGTCCCCGATTCCCTTTTTGGTTTCTCGCCGCCATTGCGATTATCCCGCTCGTCTATTCGAACGCGACGGTCGATCCTGCTTTTACGCTACGGGCGGTGCTGCTGGCGGTGTTGACGCTCACCACGATTTTCGCAACTCGGAAACAGCCACTCCGCACTTCCCCACTGCTCTGGATTTGGTATATCTATGCAGCATTCAATGTTATCTCGATCTTCGTCGCCCAAAATTCCGGGGAAGCAATTTATGAGGCATCGCTCACGCTCCTCTATGGAGCATGGCTTTTTGCAGCGATGCAAATGGTTACGAAGGAATTCCTTCCCAAGCTCCTGCGAACCGTTGCGATTCTGGGATTCATCGTAGCGTTTGTTACGCTTTTTCAGTATCTCGACCTCGGATTCAATTGGATTCCCGGCGGCGCATGGCCCTACGGCACCATGACGATGAAGAACATGATGTCCTCGTTTCTCTTCCTCGCCCTCCCGGCCACGCTATACATAGCCTTAACGGATACGAAACGCTGGAGCACCTTCGGTCTCGTAGCATTTACCATGAGCGTCTTCGTTCTTCTCGTTGCGCAAACGCGTGCGGTTTGGCTTGCCTGTGCGATTGGGCTTTGTGTGGCCGCGGTTGCTTTTGCCCTTTCCGGCGCGCCGCGGACACTGTGGGAACCATACGCAAAACGAATTCAAAGCGCGGGAATTCTGGCGGCAGCCTGCCTTATTGCTATCTTCGTCTTCAATGTTGCCCCGCGCACCGGTCCGCGGGCAAAGACTGCCGCCGAAAAAGCCGGCACGCTGCTAAACTACCAAGGGGATACATCCGCAAATATGCGGCTCACGGTTTGGAAGAAATCGCTCGCAATGTTCCGCGACCATCCGGTGCTCGGCGTGGGCGCGGGCAATTGGAAAGTCGCGCTGCCCGGCTATGGCCTCGCTGGGTTCCCATCCTTCGTTCAGGATGGCAGCCAGCAGTGGACCGAAACGCACAACGATTACCTGGCTGCGTTTTCCGAAACAGGGATCGGTGGTGGTCTGGCATATCTGGCATTGTTCGTGGCCGCGCTTTATCTTGCAATTCGTTCGCTTAGGCAAGCAAGGAATCCGCATGACAGGATACTCGCAATTCTAATGATTGCAATGGTTTGCGGATTTGCCATAATTTCTTTCTTCGATTTTCCAAAGCAGCGAGTCGAGCATACGATGCTATTCCTTTTGTGGCTCAGCATTCTACCTCTCAGCGAAGGAGCGAGCCGAAATGTGAGGGCGCGGAATGCAATTCCGCGGTATACCATTGCGGCTTTGGTGATTCCAGCACTGTTACTTTCGATTCAACGCTTTACTGCCGAAACGCATGAAAAAACGCTCCTCGAAGCCCGGATGGACCACGATTGGAACACCGAAATCGCCGAGTGTAACAAAATCTACAATCCGAGGTTATTATCGTTGGACGCGCTGGCCACACCGATTCTTTACTACAAGGCCGAAGCGGAATTTATGGAGCAGAACTACCCGGCGGCGCTCCGGGATAATTTGGAGGCGCTCCGGGCACATCCGAACCATTTCTACACACTCAATAATATTGGCACGAATTACGTAAAACTCGGTAACTTTCGGGTTGGTGAAGTGTTCTATAAGCGTGCTTTGGCGATTTCCCCGAATTTCGAGGAATCGCTGCTGAATTTGGCAGCGGTGTATTACAATCGCAAGGAGTTCGATAGCGCGCGCATGTTTCTGTTGCGGTGCGACACATCGCAACCCGGTACGCGGGCGCAAGCTTATGCGAGGGTATTATTCCGCGCAACTCAGTAATTCGGTCTTCACTTTTTAAATTGATATTACCATGAGACGATTCCTTTTCGGTACCTTCTTCCTGCTTTCGGCTCCCGCACTGCTCTTTTCGCAGACGATGCGGATGACCCCCGATTCCGGCTATTCGGGAGAGCAAATGAGCGTTAGCATCGTTGGAATCGGAACGCATTTCGAGTCCACGAATAACGTTTCCGGAATATCAGTGATCCTCGAACATTCCGGCAGCATTTACTACGAGGCATACTACGCTTCCCTCCTTAACGATTCCACGATAGCCGCATCTATCGAGGTTCCAAGCGCCCTGCAGGTGGGCGACTATTACGATCTCGTCGTCAAAATAACGGACACAGCCGTTCATACCTTCCAGCAGGATTCCGCGCTTCGTGTTATCGTGTCACCTCCAAGCATTGCTAACGTCAGTCCTACCGCAGCGTATAATACACAGAGTACCGCGATTCAAATCTACGGCCGAAACACGAACTTCCTGAGCGGATCGTCTCCATCCATTTCTTTTCAGCGAAATGGGACGACCTATTTTACGGCGCAGATCGATACCATTTATGGCGCCACTGAAATTGGCGCAACCGTGACCATTCCCGGCGGAACTCCATCGGGGTCTTACTACAATATTATCGTGCATAATGGGAACTACTCGGATACGGGAATAAACAAGTTCAGTTCGCTCGGCCCAGCGCCAACCACCGCGCACGTTCCCATGAGGATGACGCCGGATTCCGGTTACCAGCAGGAGCAGCTTCCGGTAACAATTGTCGGAAGTGGAACTCACTTTGCTTCTCAAAGTAACATGTCCATGATGGCGGTCATGTTCGAACATTCGGGCAATGAGTACGCTGGAGGAAGCTACGTTTCCGTTGTGAACGATTCGACAATGCATGCCTCGATCGAGGTTCCGAACGCCTTCCCGGTGGGTAGCTATTACGACCTGGTGGTTCAAATAACAGATTCCACCCAGCATACCTACATTCAAGATTCCGCATTCCTCGTCGTCGCGCCGCCGCCGAGCATTGTATCGGTGAACCCATCCTCCGCGCATGATTCGCAGACGGTCTCGATTCAAATTACAGGACAAAGCACGGATTTCCTTAGCGGAACAATACCGACCGTCTCATTCGGGCAAAATGGCACGACGTATTTCACTGGGCGATCCGTGATTGTTTCGAGCAATACATCCATCGGCGATTCGGTAACCGTTCCCGCTGGCGTCGCAGCGGGCGCATACGATGTCATCGTTCAAAATGGGAGCTATTCCGATACTGGCAAGGGAAAATTCACGGTACTCGGGCCGATGCCTACGGTCGCAATCATTCCCGACAGTGGCGCGGCTTCGACGGAGTTTGGCGTAACGATCGCGGGGCAATATACCAACTTTGCCCCAACAACCAATATTTCGGAACCACTGCCCATGAGTATCGATCTAAAGGCGAATGGAATTTCTTATTATCATGTCACTGCGGACACCGTATTCAGCACGGTTCGGGCGGATGCGGTCTTCTCGCTGCCGGATACCCTTACGCCCGGAACCTACGATGCGGAAATTCACGGAAATACATACACTGGTGGCTCCTACGATTATTATACGACGTTCCTCGTCAACCCGCATCCCATCATTACCCCGGACAATCACAATCTGCCGAGAGCCGATGTTGACACGGTGAACCTGACGGGTTCGGGCGTCAATTTTATTTCGGGAACCCAGGAGGTAACGACGGTCAAATTAGTGAAGGAAGACCCGGACACGATAACGGCTTCGAAAGTCACCGTCACCAGCAATACGACGCTTACCGCAGTCTTCGCTATTCCAGCCGACGCTTCACCGGGATTTTATGACATCGACATCACAGAGCCGGGAACGGGAAGGATTGTGACCGAAAAAAATGAAATCGCCGTTGAGGGAATAATCGTTGACACCAATGTTGGAACCGTCACACCGAATTCTGGCAAGCAAGAGGAAACCGTCACAATGCATTGGCGGCTAATGACTCCGAGAAATATGCTTGAAGATAGTGTAACCGGTCTCTATCTTCAAAAAGGAAGTACCATTATTTCCGGTTCCGTCCTTACGGGAGACACCACGGGTAGCATACAAATACCCTCCGATGCTGAACTCGGCCTGTATGACGTTGGCATCATACGGAGATGGTCTGATAACTTTGACACAATCATCGTGCCTAATTCCTTTACGGTGGAAAGTGCATCTGATGTTTCCACCAACCCGATGTTTTTAGGGCTGGTAAATGGCCTTCACGTCTCGCCGAATCCAACGCAAGATAATCTCACGATTTCGTTCATGCTCAATTCCCCGACGCATCTGCGCCTCCGTCTTTTCGATGCGCTGGGCCGCACGGTTGCAACGCTCTGCGACCGTAATCTCGGTGCGGGCGCGCAACACTTCGAATGGTCCGCGCGCGCATTGCCGGCGGGA
>DASRZC010000002.1:0-8114 GCA_035686785.1 Kapaibacterium sp. (SeqCode) | reverse complement strand
CTCGCAATAATTGACGCAAAGTGAACATGGTCGCGAAGCCGTTTCGTTATGTCGTAAATCAAGAGCCAAACTAAGACCGCCGTAGGATTCACGAGCGCCAGCGCGCCCGCTGTCGTTGCAAGACCTCTTCCACCATGAAACCGCAGCCAGACCGGATAACAATGTCCGAGCACCAATGCTGGAATAAGAACCAGCAGTGCCTCATTTGTAGTGGCCGGGTTCCCCGGCCTGGCCAGTTCGAATACCAGTACGGGAAGAAGGCCCTTGAGTACATCCGCCGCAAGCACGAGCTGCCCGATGGAACGCTTGCCCGTCACTTCGAAAGCATTCCTCGCGCCGATATTCCGCGAGCCTTCCTGGCGAAGATCAAGCCCTGCCTTCCATTTCGCGATAATGTATGCAGACGGAATTGAGCCGATAAGGTAGCCGACAATACCGCCGAGGAGAAGGGAATGGAGCGAAAGCATAATAGTAAAATGTAACGGAATGTTGAATGTCTTCGCTCCTGTATTCTTGTCATCCTGAGCAGGGTGCCCTCTGGGCTTCGTTCCGACGAAGGAGGAACGAACGGAGTCGAGGGATCTCTTATAATGCCAGAGATCCTTCGACTCCGTTCGGCTCCATTTCATTACGCCGAACTCCGCTCAGGATGACGTGTTGTGTGATATAGTAATGGAAAAACCAACCGACTCAATTCAAGATTATCTTTCTCTCGCCGTGGAGGTTGCGCGCGAAGCCGGCGATTTCGCACATCGCGCGCAAGTGAGCGAGCTTCAAATCACGACGAAGACGAACGAGATGGACATCGTCACGCAGATCGATTCGCGCAACGAGCAGAAGATTCGCGACACGGTGCTTGCCCGCTATCCCGATCATGTATTCCTCGGCGAGGAATTAGGCGCCAGCGATGGGCAGGCTGGAAGCACTGCCCCACGCGGGGCCAAGCCTGTGACCGTGAGATGGGTCATCGATCCCATTGACGGCACGGTTAACTTTGCGCACGGGCTGCCGATATGGTGCGTGTCGGTTGGCGTGGAGGTGAATGGCGTAGTGGAGTGCGGCGTGATATACAATCCGAATTTAAACGAGTTGTTTAGTGTGCGGCGTGGGCATGGCGCGTATCTCAATGGCCAGCGTATCTCTGTTTCAAAAAAGAGCAATCCGCTGCAAGGTCTTTTCGTAACCGGCTTTCCGTATAACGTAAATGAAAATCCCGGCTCGGTGATCGAGCAATTCGTAAGCTTTCTCGGCCGCGGATTGCTCATTCGGCGCTTGGGTAGTGCCGCGCTCGATCTTGCCTATGTCGCCTGCGGACGCTTCGAAGCATTTTGGGAAATGGGGCTTTCTCCGTGGGATACGTCGGCGGGGCAACTGATGGTCCGCGAGGCCGGCGGCCGCGTGACGCATTACGATGGCAGCGATTACGATATTTACAAAAAATCGATCATCGCATCGAATGGGCTGCACCATGAGATGATTTTTGGAATATTATCGGAGACTTTTACGATCCAAAGATGATCATTCCGAGGGATGCAATTATTGCAATTGAGAAAGTGCGGGATTACCTTCTGAAGCCGCTGGAAGTCGATGACAAGTCGGGTTTTTTAGCTTTAGCCGGTTACTCGCGCGAGGATTATTGGGAACTCATCCGTGATAACCGCGAGCAACTGCTTCCAGCAGAAGGGGAGTATCAAGGAAACCGTGGATACGGTAATATTTTTGCTGCTTGCGGTATTCTGGTAGGTCCGAATACGATAAGGCTGGCTGTTAGTACGGTCTGGATTTTGAACTTATCAGGCGAAATTCGATTTGTTACATTGCAACCAGATAGGGAGCGTTATTATAATGGAATACGAACTTTTTAAGCATGTAGCATTAGCCGTGGATATTCCAGAACATAGCCTTAAAAAAGGCGATGTTGCAAGGGTTGTCGAGTTTTTACCGGCGGGCAATAACTCTGAACCAGGCTATGCGCTTGAGGTATTCAACGCGATCGGTGATTCGATCGATGTGCTGACCGTCGCGGAATCGGAACTTATGCCGCTCGCCGCCGATGAAATCTGGCATGTTCGCCACATGGCCGAAAGTGTTGCATAACCACGAATCTGACCTGCTCTGGCGTGAGTGTCGCGTGATACAATAAGTTTCCGGCTGGCACGTCCTCTGATAGCCGTCTAGGCTGGAAGCCTCTCTCATTACTTAGCCAACTCATGCGTCGCTGGTTTTTACCGCTTGCGGTCGTTTTTCTGATAGGATATTCCGGACAAAGCCGCGCGGCGGAGTTGCGGGTACCCGATTCCGCATCTGCCGTGCTTTCCGGTTTCGTCAAAGATTCGGCGAGCGGGGAGACGATCATCGGCGCGACCGTGCGCGTTCGCGCGCTCCATCTTGGCGCGATCACGAATAAGAGCGGATTTTTTTCGCTGCATATTCCGGGCGGCGAATCGGTTACGGTGGAGGTCTCTTCGCTTGGATATCGTACCTTCACCGAACACCTCTCGCTTGCTCCAGGCCAGGATCGCTCGCAAACATTTTTGCTGGCTGCGGTCAGCGTTAACGGTGAAGAGGTGACCATCGAAAGCTCCGAGGAGCGCGAGCGGCAGGAACCGCAAGTTTCGCGCGTGACGCTCACTCCGCAGCAGATGGTGAATTTGCCGAAGATGGGGCAATCGGATCTTTTTCGCATCCTGCAATTCCTTCCCGGCGTCCAGACATCGAGTGAAATATCGAGCGGCCTGTATGTTCGCGGAGGCTCGCCGGATGAAAATCTTATTTTGCTCGATGGCGCCACGCTCTATAATCCTTCCCACTTCTTTGGATTTTTCTCGACGTTCAACCCCGATGCGATCAAGGATGTCGAATTTATCAAAGGAGGGTTCCCGGCGGAATATGGCAACCGGCTTTCCAGTGTGCTGAACGTCACCGACATCGAAGGCGACCGGAATACGACCAAAGGAAAAGTCGATCTCGGCCTTATATCGAGCAGTGGAATGATCGAAACGCCGATCGGCACGGGCGCGCTCGTCCTCGCGGGACGCAGAAGTTATATCGACGTGCTCTTCAATACGTTGGGCTTAACGCAGCGTCTCAGCCTGCCCGATTATTATTTTTACGACGCAAACATTAAGCTTACGCAAAATCCCTCACCGAACGATAAACTCGTCCTGGCCGGTTATCAAGGTTCCGATAATTTGAATTTCGCTGCAAGCACATCCGCGAATAATATCGCGCTCCAATGGGGCAATAAATCCGGCTCGGCACAGTGGACGCACGTCTTTGGCAGTGAACTGTTTTCGAACGTTACCCTTTCGGCCAGTAATTATTCTTCGGTGTTTTCCATCGGCACCGCGGATGTGCAGCAACTCAATTGGAACAACGGCATAACCGATTACACGGCACGCGCCAGCCTGGATTATTTTCCGAATCCCCAAAACACGATCAAGACCGGCCTTCAGGCCAGCGGCTATCACACAACGCTCCTCATTTGGAGCGGGAATAATCCGCCGAACGCGAATGTGGACCGCTATCCGTTCTATGGCGCCGGCTATCTCCAGGACGAATGGAAACCTTCCATCCCCGGCCCCAACGAAAATCCGCTTGCGATCACGGGCGGCCTGCGCGTCGATGGTATCAGTTCCAATCCGCAGATCGGAATCGATCCGAGGGTCAGCGCGCGGTATAATCTCACGCCACTTATCACGCTGAAAGGCAGCGCGGGAATTTATCATCAATATCTCAAGCTTGCAACGAACGACCTCGTACCGGTTTTCGATGTCTGGCTGCCGGACGATACCACGCAGCCGCCGGAGAAATGCTATCAATATGTGCTCGGCGTTTCGACCGTGCCGTTCGAGAACTATACGCTCGACGTGGAAGGATATTATAAGGACATGCGTAACTTAGTCGAGATGCGACCCAATGTGCTCACGGGTTCAACGCTCAACGATGTTTTCTTCGTTGGCAATGGCACGGCCTACGGCGTCGAATTTTTTCTGCAAAAGCAAGTAGGGCGGCTGACGGGCTGGCTCGGATATACGCTTGCATGGACGTGGCGAACCTTCCCAGATATCAACCAGGGCCAGCCGTTTCCGGCAACGTACGATCGCCGGAACGATTTCGATCTGGTCGCGACCTATCATCTGAACGATCGCTGGACTTTGGGAGCGACCTATACCTATGGCACGGGGCAAGCTTACACGCAGATTACCGCGCTCGAGCCGAACTTCGAAGATCCTGCACGAACGATCCCGATCGAAGGCAATAAGAATGCGCTTCGGCTGCCGCCCTATAACCGGCTCGATCTTTCGGCGACCTACGCCTTCTCTTTTTATTCCGATCACCGAAACGCGGAGTTCGATTTCGACATTTTCAATGCCTACGATTACCGCAACGTGTGGATTTCGCAGGTCGATAATTCGACGAATCCGGCCACGATCAATTATGTAAGGCTGCTGCCGATTCTGCCGACGTTCGGAGTGTCGGTGAGTTTTTGATATGGACTATCGAAGTTTTATGATAAAAAGGGCTCTCAACAATAGTGTCATCCTGAGCGGAGCACATCTTCGCGAAGCGAAGATGTGCGGAGTCGAAGGATCTCTGGCGGTTGGGCAGAGAGGTGAACCGCGCAGAGATCCTTCGACTCCGCAAAACCCCGCTCTCGCTCCGTTTTGCTCCACTCAGGATGACAACGTAAGATCGCGATTTGGGATACTGGTCGGATGCATTGCGTTATTAGGATTTTTTGCATTCTCCGGTTGCGACAACCCCATCCAAACTGCCTATCAGGAACAGCTCGTCGTCAATGGATTTATTTATGCAAATGAGCCGATAGATTCCATCGTGCTCCACCGCACGACGCCCTTTGGCTCCTACTATGACGATCTCGATTATGCCGTCGATAGCGCAACTGTTACCATCACGGTCGATGGGGTGGCGCACACGCTTCTTCCGACCGGCCTCAAGGGGCGCTACTATCTTCCGGCAAGCAATCTCATCGTTCAGGGCGGCAAGACCTACAATCTGACGGTCATCGCGCCCGATCTGCAAACGGGCGGCGTACATACCGCAACTTCCTCTACCACGGTGCCGATGCCGATCCACTTCAGCGCGATCGCCGATTCCGCGCGTGGCAAAACCTTTATCCTCGATACCAGTAATCTCTCGAACTTCGCCTTCATCGTGACTGCAGGGCCGGTCGATACGCCGGACCGCGAATACCTTTTGAGCGTCCAGGCGCTCGATACCAGCTATGGGCGTATAAGAGGAGAGCGGGCAAGTAGCCTGGATTCGACACAGACGATCCGCTATTCCGGTATCGCGACCGCTCCGGCCATTGCCGTGACGCCGGGACTTTTCAATTGGTACGGCCCGAACCTCGTCACGTTTTATGCGATCGACACCAATTGGTCCAGTTACCAGCGGCAGGTCCTTGGGCGGGGCGGCACGGATTTCCAGCCATCGCTCAATCATATCACGGGCGGCATCGGTGTCTTCGGCAGCGCCGCGCGCGACACGGTCACGATTTTCGTGAAGCCAAAGAATTAAAAGAACCCTCGCCCCCAGCAGGGGGAGAGGGCAAGGGTGAGGGGCGAAACTCGCATCCGATATTTGCGTTTCCTGAGACATAAAGCATGACCAGAATGCACTATAAAAAATCATCCATGCACCTTTTACTTTTCTATTTTCTAAGTTTTGTTTCTCTTGGAACCCCCCTTGCCGGATGCAGTCAGCAGGGTAATGGCGCACACGTTTATACCATCAGCCAGCATAGTCCGAACCGGGATTCGGTGAATGCGACCCTCACCGGCAGCCGCCATAACGCGATCACCGCGGCGGTCGCGAAGGCAAGCCCAGCTGTCGTCGGCATTAATGTGACCGAAATTCATAAGGTGCAATATCAGCAATGGAACCCCTTTGGAAACGACCCATTCTTTCGCCAATTTTTTCCGAACTTCGGAGGAGGCACGCAGACCCAAACCTACAACGTAAAAGCGCTCGGCTCCGGCTTTATCATTTCGCCCGATGGTTATATCCTGACGAACGATCACGTTGCCGGCAATGCGACAAAAATTATCGTTACCACCACCGATGGTTCCCAATACGATGCAAAGCTCGTTGGGACTGACCGCAACTCCGATGTGTCCCTGCTTAAAATCGACGGCAAACATCTGCCCTACTTGAAACTCGGTAATTCGGACGATTTGGCCGTAGGCGAATGGGCGATTGCCATGGGTAATCCATTCGGTCTCTTCTCGATCAATGATAAGCCGACCGTCACGGTAGGAGTCGTAAGCAACACCGGCGTCAATCTCGGCCTGGAGGAAGGCCGCAATTATCGCGATATGATCCAGACCGACGCGGCAATTTCCAGCGGCAATTCCGGCGGCCCGCTGCTCGATGCGAATGGCGATGTTATCGGTATGAACTCCGTCATTCGCTCGACCGCCCAAAGCGAGGAGGGATCCGGCTCGATCGGGCTTGGCTTCGCGATTCCGATCAACCGTATCAAAGCGGTTGTCGATCAGCTTCGATCGGGCGAGAAGATCGATCACAATATCGGCGATCTCGGCATGGAGTTCCAGGATGTAAACGATCAAATGCGCGACTACTTTAAGCTGACCTCCGATGTTGGAGTCGTCGTCACCCAAATCGAAAACGGAGGCGCCGCGGAACGAGCCGGCATTCAGTCTGGCGATCTTATCCTGGGACTCGACGATGAAAAAATCAGAGGCTCCGGAGAGTTGCAAAGCGCGCTCGCCGATCACGTCGTCGGCGATGAAGTTACGTTCCATATCGAGCGTGATGGCAGGAACGTAACCGCACGCATGAGGCTGCCCGGAAAGTAGCTTCCCCTGGAAGTATAATTTATTTTATACTATTCTCATCGCTCGACCGAAATCGAAGCGTAGTTCGAGAGGTCTTTTCTTTACGCCATCTCTTCCAGGAGCACGGCATTCAATCGTTCCAACACCTCGCGGATTTTCTTTCGGCTTTCGGGCTTCACGGGAACAAGCGGGAGGCGGTAATATTCCTTGATAATTCCACGCATGGCGAGCGCCGCTTTCACTGGGCCGGGATTCGATTCGATAAAGTTAACGCGCATAAGTTCCAACAGTTCGTAATGGAGCGCGCGGGCTTCCTCGAACCTGCCTTCGAGCGCGAAGCGCGTCATCCGCGAGAACTCGCGTGGGGCCACATTCGAGGACACGCTCACCACCCCCTGCGCTCCCAACGAAATGAGCGGAACCGTAAGATTATCTTCGCCCGAAAGCAGCGTGAACCCCTGCGGAGCGTGTTGAATAATTTCCATGCACTGCGGAAGATCGGCGCTGGCTTCTTTAATGGCCGCGACGTTTTCAATTTCAGCGCACCGCAGCGTGGTCTCGGCCGTCATGTTGAGCCCCGTGCGCCCGGGAACGTTATACATCACAAGGGGCAGCCCCACCTGGGCCACGGCGCGGAAATGCTCGAAGAGTCCGTTTGGCGTCGGCTTATTATAGTAAGGCACGACGACGAGCGCGGCGTCCGCGCCGAGCGCCTTCGCCTCGCGGGTGTATTCGATGGAGGAGCGCGTGTCATTCGTTCCCGTTCCGGCGATGACGATCGCGCGGTGATCGACATATTCGACGATCCATCGAATGATTTCGTGGCGTTCCTTCGGCGTGATCGTCGGATTCTCGCCCGTCGATCCGAGTGGGACGAGCATCTCGACGCCGCCATCCAATTGATGATCGACTAACCGCCGGAACGATTCGAAGTCGATCGAACCATCGGCATTGAAAGGAGTTGCAAGTGCGGTTCCCGTGCCGCGAAGCATGTGAGTCATGGTAGTGCTAAGTGCTGAGTGGTTTCAATAATGTCATCCTGAGCGAAGTTCGTCCGACCGAAGGGAGGACGAACGTAGTCGAAGGATCTCGTGTAGTTTAGCAGCGCGGTGAATTACCGGAGATTCCTCGACTCCGCAAATCTTCGCTTCGCTCCGATTTGCTTCGCTTCGCTCCGATTTGCTTCGCTTCGCTCCGATTTGCTTCGCTTCGCTCCGATTTGCTTCGCTTCGCTCCGATTTGCTTCGCTTCGCTCCGATTTGCTTCGCTCGGAATGACAGGATAAAGTAA
>DASRZC010000001.1:0-12881 GCA_035686785.1 Kapaibacterium sp. (SeqCode) | reverse complement strand
TTGCGAGGAGAACAAAGCGACCGAAGGGAGCTTTGTTCGACGAAGCAATCTCTTCGCTGCGAGTAGGAGATTGCTTCGTCGGGAATTGCTCCGCTTCGCTTCGCAATTCCCTCCTCGCAATGACATGCTGGACTTAATCAGAGTTTTTCTTAGATGAATTACATTGCGTTTGGCTGCAACAGGCTGACGCGGTTGCCTTCGGTGTCGAAGAACGATACATACGCTCCGACTCCTGGAATATCCATAGGCTCACCGATAATTTTTCCGCCGGCAGCGGTAACTTTCTTCATGTGCTCTTGAATATTCTCTACGCCGATCACGATCGAGGGCGCGTGTGAGACGGGATCTTCGGTGCGGTCGTAAAAACCGCCGTTGATCCCTTGCTTTGGCCGGCCGTTGCCATCGCCCTCGGCGGTTTCGACGACCACGTAGTTGCCCATCTCCGGGCCGTACTGCTGCGTCTTCCAGCCAAAGGCTTTCGTGTAAAAATCGCTCATGCGCTTCCGGTCTTTCGCCGGCATTTCGAAGTGTACTACGGGATTCATGATTGCTCTCCTTTAAAGTGAGTTAATAAATAAATGTGTTCGAAAAAAATTGTTAGTGATTACTCTCACAAAGTTCCGGTTTTAACTTCGCCGGCACGCTTGTAGTTCGCTACGATAACACCCGATGGCGAAGTCGCGCTCTCAACGAGTTCGAATGCAGCAGCAGTGGTGCCCTCAGCAAATAGCTTCTTGCCTGGCCCAAGCGTAACGGGAAATGTTTTGAGCCAAAGTTCATCCCCCAGATCGTGCTTTAGGAGCGTTTGAATAAGGTTACCGCTCCCATGCACTTGTAACTCCGGCCCGTCTCCTGTCTTGAGCTTCTTGATCTCCGCCACGGCATTGTCACCGATCCTCACCGTCTTTTCCCAATTAGAATCGACCGGCCGGTGCGTGGCCACATATTTTGTAGCTCTATTTAGGCCAGCAGCGATCGGGCCTTTATTATTTTCGGCAAGTGGCCAATAAGCGGCGAAAATATCGTACGTCTTTCGGCCGAGCAATAAGTCGAAGTTCTTGCTCATCTGGGCGACCATCGTGTTATGCCCAAATTCATCCCAGAACGGAGCGGTCCATCCTCCATATTTAAAGCCGCCGCTCGTATCCTCTTCCGGTCCGCCCGGTGCTTGCATGACGCCATCGAGGGTGATAAACGATAAAACGATTAATTTTCTCATGGTCCTGAAATTATATTTGTGTGGAGTTTATTATTCCTTGACAACTGGAACCCAAATTTCGATTTTCGCTTGGTTCATGTCCATCACGCGCTCCGGATAGTATTCGAAATCGAGCGACAGCTTCGGGTCCATCGAGTAACCTGATTTTGGCATCCATTCTCCGTAGATAAATCCGAAGAATTCGTGCAGCCCGTCAATCGGGCCGTTGTAAGTAAAGACGGCATAATTCGCGGCGGGAATTTCCTTGCTCTTCATGCCATCGGGAATATCGGCGAGCGAATTTACTTCCAGTCCTGCGATATAATAATATTTCGGAAATCCTCCTTCGTTCATATCGAAGTCGCGCGAGTAATCCTCGATGCCATACGCTCCCGGATGAGCGGCATTCTTGATCTCCTGGCTCCGCTGCGCGAATTCGGCCCATGCCTCGCGGATGGCGGGAATGCCGCTTGCCGTGTAGCGTTCGATACCCACGATTTTGAAAGCCTCTTTTGTTCGAAATGCTGGTTCGTTACTCATGTCAATTAGTTTCTCTTGCGTGATTGAATTAACGAATGCAAAATTACGGTGTAATTAAGCGGGTAGTGAGGCACAAAAACGCCATTCTCAGGGGTTGATTACGACAGATTTATTTCGTATTTTTGTAGAAGCAGTCAACGAAATCCATCTGAATCAGCGAAATCCAGCTTAAATCATGAAAAACATAGCAATACTTGTTCCGCGCGGCGCCGCTTCGGTGGGCTGCATTGAAGGGTCATACATCGGTTTTAGCCGAGCGAATGAAGTGCTGGCCAGCATGGGCAAGCCGCCGGTCTTCGATATGCGGATGATCGGCCTTACGAACGAGCCGCAAACTTACGACCGTTTCATTAGCATTCGGCCCGATCTCACGATTGCTAACGAATATAAAGCGGATCTTATCATTATTCCTGCCGTCAATGGAGAGATGAATGAAGTCATTGCCGCGAACCGCGATTTCTTTCCCTGGATCGTGGAGCAATACAAAAACGGAGCCGAAGTTGCGAGCCTCTGTGTCGGAGCATTTTTGCTCGCCGCAACTGGTCTCGTCGATGGAAAAAAATGCGCGACGCATTGGTTGTCGCAAAACGAGTTCCGCAAAATGTTCCCCGCTGTGAATCTCGTCTCCGAAAAAATTATTACCGACGAGCGCGGGGTCTATTCGAGCGGTGGCGCCAATTCATTCTGGAACCTTATTATCTACCTCATAGAAAAATACGCCGGGCGCGACGTTGCCATCACCTGCGCTAAGATTTACGAGATTGAGATCGACCGCGAGACGCAGTCCCCCTTCATTATGTTCACCGGACAAAAGGATCACGAGGACGAGCCGATCAAAGAAGCGCAGGCCTTCATCGAAAATAATTTTAGCAAGAAGATCACCATCGAGGAGTTAGCCGAAAAATGCGCGATGGGCCGACGGACCTTCGAACGGCGCTTCAAAAAAGCGACATCGAACACCGTCGTCGAATATTTGCAGCGCGTGAAAATAGAAGCCGCGAAGAAGAGCCTCGAACACAACCGCAAGCAAGTGAGCGAAGTGATGTACGATGTGGGCTACACCGATACCAAAGCCTTCCGCACGACTTTCAAAAAGATTACCGGCCTATCGCCGATCGATTATCGGAATAAGTATGCGTAAAAGTATAGGAAACGGCGGAAGATTAAACAGAGTTATAGTTATTATGCCAGCCAAAATTCAGCATCCGAAGCCAAAACAGACCGCTCTCAAAGCCATCGAGCATTTGCGAGATTCGGCTTCCTATGAGGACATCATGTATGAGCTTTATGTGCTACAAAAAATCGAACGAGGCCGCCAGGCTATTCGAGAAGGCCGCTCCGTGAGCCACGAAGAAGCCAAGGTACGATTAGGAAAGTGGCTAAAATAACATGGTCGCTTGAAGCGCTCGAAGATGTTTCGAAGATCGGGTTGTTCATCGAACGCGACTCCGCGCACTTTGCCGAAGTGATTGTTAATCGGCTCTATTCCAGTGTCGATCGCCTAATTGAGTTTCCGTTATCAGGCCGCGAAGCCCCTGAACTTGACGATTCATCCATTCGAGAAGTCATAGTTTATGGGTATCGGATAATTTACGAGTATCAGAAAGATTCAGTGAAAATTCTTGCCGTCATTAGTGGCCGGCAGGACTTGAAGAAGAAGCTTCCAGGCTAATACATATTGCAATAGCACCTCATGGCAAAGAAAAAGAAGATCATCGAGCGCGATTCCCCCTCGGGAATGAATCCCAAGGTCGATTGGTATTTCAGGAAAGCGAAAAAGTGGAAGGGCGAATTGGAGAAATTGAGAGCGATCGTTCTGGACTGCCACCTGACCGAAGAATTGAAGTGGGGCGTTCCGGTTTACACGTTTGAGAAACATAACGTCGTCCTCATCCACGATTTTAAAGAATACTGCGCGCTGTTGTTTGTCAAAGGTGTATTGTTGAAGGATGCCGAGGGGATTCTGATCCAGCAAACGAAGAATGTGCAGGCGGGGCGCCAGATTCGGTTCACCAATGTGGGAGAAATAGTCGAGATGGAACCCATTCTGAAAGCCTATATTCGTGAAGCCATCGAAGTGGAAAAAGCCGGATTGAAAGTGGTCCACAAAGAAACATCGGAGTACCCAGTCCCCGTGGAACTTCAAAAGAAATTAGATGAGATTCCTCGCTTCAAAAAAGCTTTTAATGCGCTTACGCCGGGACGCCAACGCGGATACCTCTTTTATTTTGCTCAACCCAAGCTTTCCAAAACCCGCGAGGCACGGATTGAAAAATACATGCCGCACATTTTGGAGGGAAAGGGATGGAATGATTAGAACATTCGATAAGCCCTTGCGATTTCTTCATAGAGACCTACGACACTTTCGTAGCGTGTTTTATGCGGAGTACGAGTTGGATTCCCGCTTTCGCGGGAATCCAGGACGTTACGAATTACGCGACTAATTCTTTTTCGAGTACCGCTTCCAGCCGGTCGTGAGCTTCGCCGGCGTAGCGTTCGAATCCGTATTGAAGCACCGTGTCGCGGTCGGCCACGGATTGGAAGAGGCTTTGTATCGTCATCTTCGCGCCGCCGCCCACGTCTTCGAGCGTGTAGGTTTCGAGGACGGCTTTGCCCGGCGTCATTTCGAAGGTGCGGACAATTCGTTCCGGCGCCGCGACATCGTGATAGACGCCGTGGAACCGCTGCTCCCATCCCTGCTGCGGGCGGGCAACGACGGCCCAGGAGCCTCCGGTTCGCGCGTCGAATTCCTCGACTTCGCAATGTTCGCCCCACCATTTTGGGAGTGCTTTGCCATCGCATAATGCGTTGAACACGAGTTCCCGCGGCGCGTCGAAATTGCGCGTAAGAGTAGCTTCGTGTTGGCCGGGTTCGGCCTTCAGTGTGGTTTTGTTTTTTTGTGACATGATGATATTGGAAAGTGGATGTTGAAAATATGGAAACGTTGTTAGCCGTTTAGAAATGATTCTATCGCTGTTAGATGATGAATGAATAAGGTTTTGGTTAATAGATGAAAGGTATAAGTTTTTTGACGCGCTGTTTGTACTCGGCATATTCCGCGAACTTCGATTCGAGCCATTGCTCTTCGCGGCGGGATTTAAGATCGAATAGGACTACGAGGGCGGCGGAAACGATAAGCGCCAGCAGGCTCCAACGAAAGAGGCTCCAGCCAAACGCTGCCGCGATCAGCCCGCAATAAATTGGATGCCGGACGATTGCGTACGCACCGCTCTCGACCAGTTCCGAATCGTTTTTCGGCTTCGGAAAGATGGATAGATTCTTGCCGAGTCTCAAAAGTCCGAGGAAACTGAACGCCAATCCCGTGACGCAAAGAATCCCGCCGAAAATGCGCGCGGCCGTTACGAGCGGCTCGGCGGGAATAGCCCGCTCCGGTTCCAACTCCGGCGCGAAGAGAACGGCAAAGAGCAGAAGCACCTGCACCAGCACGTACCACTCGCCGCGTGAATTATCTTCCTGGTTTTTCACGATGTGAACTTCTGCATGTGGGCATCCAGCCGCTCGAAGCTCTGGCCCCAGCCTTCGTTCATTCCGGTCTTGACGTAGCCATCGCGGATGGCGTCGGATTTGAACGTCGAACGGAGCGTGACTTTGGTCTTGCCGCCCGCCTCTTCGAATGTGACGGTGGCGACGGAGTTGAGGGCCTCCGGGCTGGTGGTTCCACACTTTTGCATCAGCTCTTTTTTCCACTCTTCGGAATGCTCGTCGAGATTATTGGTGAAGACGAGCTTCTCCGGCCGCAGGAATTCGAGGTACTCGCCGTGCATGGGATAATCACCGCGAAATTGCTCGGGCAGCGCGTCGGTGCCGTGCATGGTGATGCGGTACTTGCCGCCTTTGCGCGGATCGGTCTCGGCGGTGATTCGGAATCCATGCGGACCGAACCACTCGGCAAGATGCTCGGGTCTGGTGAACGCATCGAAGACGAGTTCCCGCGGCGCGTCGATTGTGCGAGTCATGATGACTTCGTTCGGCTCCGTGGTTACTGTGAAATCAGGTTTTTTTTCCATGGGATTTTTCTTTTGATTGTAATTCTGCTAAGTATGCTTCCAATCGGTCGAGCCGCTCTTCCCAGATTTGGCGGTATTGCTCGACCCAATCGGAAACTTCATTTAATTTATTCAATTTCGCCTCGCAATATCGTTCGCGGCCTTGCTGCCTGATGTTCAATAATCCGCATTCAGCCAGTATCTTTACGTGCTTCGAGATCGCGGGCCGAGTTACTTTAAAATGCTCGGCGATGCTCGTCATCGTCAACGTCTGGACCGCAAGCAAGGCAAGGATTGCTCGCCGCGTCGGATCGGCTATGGCCTGGAATACATCGCGTCTCACAACTCCTCTAACCAAATGCGTAACCGTTCGATTTCCTAATTTTTAGAAAAATAAAAAAGGCCAAAATCGGCCTTTTTAACATGCATCGAATCTATATTACGCCATCACCAGCTCCCGCATATCGATCGCCTTCGGAATCAGCGCGTCGAATTTCTGCATATCCCACGCGAAGGTGGGGCAGCGTTCGGCGCAGAGGCCGCAATGGACGCAGAGGTCCTCGTCCTTCGCCATGATGCGTCCCGTTTGCTTTAATGGTTCCGAGACAAAGAGCGCCTGACTAAGATTTATTGCTGGAGCGGAAAGGCGTCCACGGAGTTCCACTTCGTCCACTGCGTCACGAGTGATTGTTAAACACTGCACCGGACACACATCGATACAGGCATCGCACTCGATGCACTTCGGCGCGAAGAAGACCGTCTCCATGTCGCAGTTCAGGCAGCGCTGGACTTCATGGGCGGTCTGCTCCGGCGTGAAGCCAAGTTCGACTTCCGTCGTCAGATTTTTGAAGCGCTCGACGAGATCGACGTGCTTCATTTTCTGCCGCATCGCCGGATCGTAATTGTTATGATACGACCACTCCGAAAGTCCCATCTTTGCGGACACAAGATTCATCCCGCGTTTCATCCGCTCGGTAACGGGGACATCGTAGCAATAATTATTGATCGAAATCGCGGCCTGGTGCCCATGCTCGACAGCCCAGATAATATTTTTCGGTCCCCATGCCGCATCGCCGCCGAAAAACACGCCCGGCAGCGTGGACATATAGGTCGTCTCATCGACTTTCGGCATATCCCACTTGCCGAATTCCATTCCGAGATCGCGCTCGATCCAGGGGAACGCATTGTCCTGACCGATAGCGAGAATCACATCGTCGCAGGGAATGATAACCGTGTCGATCGTTCGCGATTCGGTTGCGCCCTCGTTCCATTCAAGCCGCTCGAATTCCATTCCAACAAGCTTGCCATTCTCCATCACGAATCGTTTCGGCGCGTGATTGATGACGATCTCGATTCCTTCCTCCTCGGCATCTTCGAGTTCCCATGGCGACGCCTTGAAATATTTTCGCGGACGGCGAGCCATCACTTTAATATCTTTCCCACCCAACCGGCGCGAAGAGCGGCAGCAGTCCATCGCGGTATTTCCAACGCCGATGATGAGTACGCGCTCGCCGATGGATTTAATATGCTCGAATGCGATGGAGAAGAGCCAGTCGATTCCGATGTGAATATTTTTCGCTGCTTCCTCGCGTCCCGGAATTTGAAGATCCTTCCCTCGTGGCGCCCCAGAGCCAATGAAGACCGCATCGAAATTATCATTCAACAACGCCTTCAAACTCTTGACCGGTGTATTATACTGCACATCGACGCCCATATCGGTGATCATCGCAATCTCCTCATCGAGCACATGAGCGGGAAGCCGGAAGGAGGGGATGTTCGAGCGCATGAGGCCGCCCGGCTTGTCCATCGCTTCGAAAATAGTTACCTCGTAGCCAAGCGGCATGAGATCGTTCGCGACCGTAAGCGAGGCCGGTCCCGCGCCAATACACGCGATTCGCTTGCCATTCTTCTCGTTGGGAATACTGGGCAGGCGGTCGCTAATGTCATCTCTCAAATCGGAGGCGACGCGCTTTAGGCGGCAAATCGCGACGGGCTTGCCATCCACGCGGTCGCGGCGGCAGGCCGGCTCGCAAGGGCGGTCGCACGTGCGGCCCAGAATGCCGGGAAACACGTTCGAGTCGCGGTTGACCATGTAGGCATCCGAGTAACGCCCCTGCGCGATGAGCCGAATGTACTCCGGCACGTTCGTATGCGCCGGGCATGCCCACTGGCAATCGACGACTTTATGGAAATAATCGGGGTTTTGTTGATCGGTTGGCTTCACGTAATTTTTAGCTCATTTTATAAGGAGAACGATGTAAAACAAGCATGAATGCGGGGACGTTCGGCGTGTATCGCCATACTTTAATAAGGCGAGCCTGTAACAATTTCTCGATTCCAAGGTTATTCCTTCCGTCATTAATCAATCACATCAACCATGAAATATTTCCTTCCCGTTTTTCTTCTCCTTTTCGCACTTTCGGCCCGCGCGCAGATTACGCTGGAGCATACTTACCCGAATAGCGATGGTGCTGAGTTTGGCCTTGTCGAAGTTGATTCCGGTGTTTGGAAGTACGTTCAAAATACTTTGGACACCATCAGGATTTACAACCTCGATCATTCCTTAGAGAGAATCATCGCGATACCCCCCTTTGGAAGAGGCACGGACTTCGGAACTTTTATCGTTTTGATTGCGAAAAAGTTATTTAATATGGATGGCTCCTATGGCTACCTCCTCTGGAGTGCCGACTCCACGGGGCACAACATCTTACGCATATTTAAGGAGGATGGTACCGTTCTCTTCGGGTGTGAGAATTGTTAGTTGGATAGAAATATTGGTAATGGAGATTTGCCTGTCTCACCGATTATCGCCACGGATTCTGGAACAAAATTGCTGGTTCAGGAAAGCTCTCCAGCAGAATTCGATGTTTATTCTCTCCCCGGAAAGTTACCGAGATGTTCCACGACTCAATTTGCCGGCGTCAATCCTTCAATTACGTACGAAGGTTCTACCCTTCCCACCTCCGCCTACCCGAATCCCTCCTCTGGCCGCGTGCGGATTGCGTATCAGCTTCCGGCGGGCGTCTCATCGGGCGAAGTAATCCTCACGCGGGAAGACGGAACGGAAGTAAAGCGATACCGCGTCACAAGCGCCTTCAGCGATCTCCTGATCGACGGCGCCGATCTGCCGAGTGGCGCATACTTTTACAAGCTCGTCACGGAAAAGGGCGAAAGCCCAGTGCAGGCGATTTCGATTATGAAGTAACGACGCGCAGCACCCATTGCACTCGTCCCGCAAGGGGAACGAGCGCAATGGAAGGTCGAAAGGCAAAAGACTCGCTTCATCTTAGCGTTGAAGCACGATATTCGCCGTCTGCCGCGTATCATTCGAGATCACTTCGAGACGATAGACGCCGTTGGGAACTCCTGTGAAATCGAGCCGCATACGGCTGCTGGCGTTCGCCGCCTGGCGCCACACGGTCGCGCCGTTTTCGGAAATCAGGCTTGCTTCCGTCAGCCCGGTTATTTCCGGAGATTCGACATTCATAACGTTCGCCGATGGATTCGGATAGACGGAAAGATCGCCCGATATGGTTCGGTCGTCCTCATGCACCGCCGCCGGGCCGGGGTCGATGAATGCCTGATTCGAAATAAACGAAGTATCCGTCAGGCTATTGAGGAATGCGGCGAGGTCATTCAATTCCGTGTCCGTTAGGTGCAGCGGCTGGATTCGTGGATCCTGATTGAAAATGGGAGTTGAATCGAAACGGCGATTCACTCCGCCATTATTATAGTTTGCGATCACCTGTGCAAGGGAAGTGACGGTTCCATCCGCGCCGAAGGAAGTCATAAACGCAACGTTGCGGAGCGTCGGCGTGCGGAATTTGCCGACATCGTTCGTGTCCCTCGTTACGCCGGCACGCCCGGCATCCAGAAGATGCAGCGTATCGTTGGTAGTATCTAATCCATATCCACCGCCGGGCTGAGAGGATTCGAAGGTGCCGGTCCGATAATAGTTATTATCGGAGAATATCTGTCCCGGCGCATTCGGCTTTGCGCTGCCCAAATTATTGTGGCACTCCGAGCAATTCGTTTGGTTCGTATCGAAGAATAGTTTCATTCCCCTGATAGCCGAAGCAGACATGGCCGAGGTTTCGCCATTCAGATATTGATCGTAAGCGCTGTTGCCGCTCACGAGGCACCGGACAAACGTCGCGATGGCTTTGGAAACGCGGTCGAGCGTGACCGTGCCGTCCCCGAATGCCTGCGTAAACATCAAAACATAAGCCGGATCGTTGGCAAGCCGAGCAAAGGACGCCAGGGTATCGGATTGAAGATCACCCTTGTTCAGGACGCCCATCCGCGCCTGCTCTTCGAGCGTGTGGGCGTGCCCATCCCAAAAGAGAACGGTATCGTAGGCAAGGTTTACCAGCCTCGGAACGATGCGGTGCGGAACGGTCGTGTTATTGAATGCCCCAGCTTGCACGCCATGCGAGGAAAAGCTAAGATTCGGATTGTGGCAGGTAGCGCACGAAGTCTTGTTGTCGCCGCTGAGCATGGTTTCATAAAATAGCTGCCGGCCGAGCACAAATTTTTCCTGCGTGATTTGATTATCGGCGGGAACCGGCGGCGCGGGCCAGTTCGGAGGAAGCACGAGCGGATTATTGCTCAGACTGTGATCCGGAACCGACAGCAAAGCCGAATGCCGGAACCCCGAAAACGCCACAATTGCCAGCACGGCAACGGGCACAAGAAGAAACACGAAACGACCGGCACGAAAAGACGACATATTGTACCTCTTTCTAAAAAAAGGAGAGTGGTTAAGACGACAATTGAGTAACTCCCAAAGTATAAGAACCCGCGACCTCCCCGAAAGTTACAGGGGGATGAAAATTTCTTTATCACTACATAAATACGACGATTCTAATGCCGTGCGAATAATGCGGGACGCCCATGCATCTAAAAAAAATCAAAGAAAACTATGTTACAATGCCAACACGCATTTGTGCTTCATGAACTACTGCTTTTCTGAATCATTTTGGCCTATTCTAAAAATATGGGAACTTTTCAATTCACTTTTTTGAGGGCTGTTTTTAAAAAACCAGGAAAATGGGTGCCTACCGAAATTGAGCTGATTTCGCCTTATCCTTCTCGTATCCCTCCGTCCCCATTTCATACTTCATAATTCATACTTGCCCCCTCGCGTGCGCGGATTTTTTAAGTGCCAGTGGCCCCGCGGGACGGCACAATCCGCTCGGGCGGGAAGCAACCTCCCAAGTGGCGGAGCCACGCCATGTTAGTAGCCGGTGACGTCAGTCACCGGTTGATGATGAGCAAAACGATTCAGTGTCCCGCAAGGGACGACATTTAATTGGAATGTGAGGTCATATCTCGTCCCTTTGGGACTCTTGCCGCATGTCTGCTACCTTTTCTTAGCCAGATAGAAATGTCAGGTGCCGATGCGTGTTGAGGCGATCAATATGCTTGCGATGGCGGGAATTTACCGTAGCAGCACCATCGGCGTTTCTGAAGTCCGTCCGCCGGTTCGAACAATGCACTCATACATCCCCGGCGCCGCGCCGCGGGCATCCCACGTGAAAGAATGCTCGCCCGCCGAGAGTTTGCCATCGTAAACTCGCGCGACTTCCGCGCCGAGGAGATTCAGGATAGTGATTTGTGCGGGGCCACTTTCGGGTATGGTAAAACTTATAGCTGTGGATTGCGAGAATGGATTGGGATAGCTTCGAATGTCAACTTCGAATCCCGCTGTGACTCGCACTTCGTTTACCGGCGCCTGATCTCTTCCTTGCTTTACCGCTTGCTCAATTTCAGCAATAGAACGACGAAAGAGACCAACCTCTTGCCCTGTAAGGTTTATCCTTTGAATTCCCACATACAGGAAGGAATCCTGAACGGCGGAAGCCGAAATGTTTTTACTTGTATTTGCTAACCCACTATCGGTCTCAATCCATGTTACTCCGCTGTCCATGCTCGCGAACACCCCGTCGTTCGTGGTCGCAATGAAATAATTATCGCGAAGATACAATGCAGTAAAACGCGCCGAGGTCGAGGGGAGTGATCCGATCTTGGTCCAGGAGAAACCATTATTAGTGGTAAGATAAATTCCATCATCGGTTCCAGCAAAAATACTTTCACCAGAGGGAACTAGCGTTTCCACATTAGAAGCATTTCCTCCATAGATACCAAATTCTCGAATCCCACTATCGGCTTCCGTCCATATTCCATTATTCGTGGTTTGATACACAACACCCGTAGAAGGATACCCGGCAACATACGTGAAAGAGCCTTGCGTTATGCTGGTCGTTGCGGTGTTGAGGGAATCGAAAGCATTCCACGATTTTCCTGTATCCAGAGATAAGAATACATGCGCAATTCGATCGTAAAACTTTTCGAGCACCGTTACAAATAAAAAAGAATCGCTTGCAGTCAGCCGATCAACCTGCATATAAGGAAGGCTATCCGTTGAATTCGACCAATGATCTCCATTGTCCGTCGTTAAAAATACTCCATCGTCGGTACCCGCGAAGATGTTGTTTCCAACGTTGGTAAAAGAAGTTGCCGATAGGTTCGTCATCGGGCCGTTGCTGATCAACGTCCAAGCCGATCCACCACTCGAAGAGCGAAAGTTACCGTAATCGGTCCCGGTAAAGAGATAGCCACTGGATACGAATAACGCGGAAATCGGTGCATAATCGAATCCATGTGAGGAAAAGCTCCAATGACCTCCATTGTCGGAGCTAACGAATACACCAATGCTCGTTCCGAGATAAATCGTATTGTCATCAACGGATAAATTAAGTATCGGAGTATCCTCAGTGTTGATCGCATTCCAACTTACTCCAAAGTCCATAGAAGCGAACAACCCTCCAGACGTAGCGGCGTAAACCGTATTACCGTTCGACTGAAGTTCGAGGACTGTGCTATCGGTGAGTCCTGCGTTAAAGCGCCGGTATCCTCGTCCATCGAGTTCGGAACGATAAATACCGTTGCTATCGGAACCAACAAAGAGATAACCACCGCACGAGGTAAAGGATGTAATTTGCGCTTTTCCCTCATTCGTGTCGCTGAGCGAGAGGTGCATGTTCGTCCATGTGCCGCCCGTAGGAAGATTGCGGAAGATATCTCTACCTGACGATGCAAAGATGTATGGACCATCGGAACCAAAGGCGTTGACC